>JAICWB010000014.1 GCA_025935035.1 Terriglobales bacterium | reverse complement strand
TTATGTATTCCCGGAAGACCCATTCATGAGCCGCGCGCATTGCAAGATCTACCATCGCGGAGAAGACTTCTTCGTGGAAGACCTCGGTTCACGCAATGGCACCTTTATCAAGGTGCGCGGCAAAGCTCCTGTGCCGAATGGCGCGACGGTCCTTGTCGGAAGCCAGGTTTTCAAGCTGGAGCAGTCGTAAAGAGGCCTTCATTCTGTATTACAGCATTCACCGACGAAAGAATTTAATCCCTGCCACTTAGGGGCATTAGTGTAAATTGTTTCGCCTACAGCGAGTCCCCCCATGACCATCAGTGAAGCGTACAGCGTTCTAGGATTGCAGCGTGGCGCCCCATCCGACGCAATCAAAAAAGCCTACCGAAAAAGAGCCTTTGATACTCATCCAGATCGAGGGGGCAATCCTACCGATTTTCTTCGCGTTCAAGCAGCATTCGAAGTTTTGAATGGATTCATTCAGGCCAATGGTGCTGACGAAGAACCAATCGATTCACTTTTGACTGAGCGATTAGACGATATTGACGTTGCATTCGAGCAACTCTATCGCGAGGCTGAATCTTTCATCGACGGAACGCTCGTTGAGTTTGACAATGCGACTATCTCTCGGATTAATTCGTATCGAAGTCACGCCGAGCTAAGAAATAACGCTCAAAAAGACGTTACATTTCTGTGGACGACAGCAGTAGAGAAGATTACGAATTTTATCGAGCTCAAGGTGAACTCGATAGCTGATGCTCACGATAACTGGCTACAAGATTACTTGCGCCCAGTAATCGACCAGATACGGCGACAAAACCCTCGTCGCCTCTACGAAAGATGGATCCTTGCAATCGTATCGAGCATGCTGGGTCTTGTTGCGGCCGGAGTTGCTTTCGACCAGGGTCCTCTCTGGCTGTGGGCTGTTTCCGCCTTTTTTCTGTTTGCCGGTTGGATATTCCCATTGATGTATTCACGGAGGTATGCCTCCCGTCGGATAATTCGAGGAATTCGCATGTCGGGCGCCGGAGACAATGCAAAGCTTGGCGGGCTAAACATTTTCGGATGGGTTAGCGATGAGGAGCTGGCACATGGCGTCGGCTTTGTTGCCAGCGGGATTGGCGCGGTCTTCCTTGGACCAATAGGTGCAGTTTTGGGCGGCCTTCTCGGAGGATTGGTTGGTTGGATTTTTGGCGAGAGCCTAGCCAGCCGGAAAGAAAAGGTTTACAGAAGCGTGATAGAAAATGTTCATCAGCAATTGCCAGCTATGGTATCCGAGCTTGATAGGCGTCTGATTCAAACGAAAGAAACAATGACTAAGTTAATCAAAGAAAATTTTAAGAGGAATGTGCATTGCCTGGTGAATTTGCTGAAAGACTAAAGAGGCCATTCTCACTCGGCCAACCTACTCTCTGAATCGCCCTTCCTATTACCTATCACCCACGGAGGACGACTCATGCCCATTCTCACCGACGACATCACGAAAAAGCCGGAACGCGGCAAAAATTATTGGGGCGGATTCGCTGCCGGAGCGGCCATTGGCACCGGTGCGGCAGTGGCTGCGTACATGATCGCCAATCTGGCGGGTAAGCACAGTTCGCGTATCGTGCGGCTTGAAGACAGCGTCCAGATCGGACGCAAAGTGGATGACGTCTTCCGCGCATGGATGGACTTGGAATCACTTCCTGACCACATGGATTTCGTGAACCGTGTGCGCAAGTACGGCAACATCTCTGAATGGGACGTGACGGTGGATGGCAAAGATTTCAAATGGAAGGCCGAGACCGTCCAGACCGTGCCGAATGAATCCATCGGTTGGAAATCGCTGAGCGGTCCCAAGCACACGGGGCGCATCACTTTCGCTCCCATTGGCGATGACACGATGCTGCATGTCACCATGAACTATGTCCCGGGTGGCAGTTTCTTGAGCAAGCTGGTCTCGCCTTTTGAAGACCACATTGAGAGCTATATCAACCAGGCGTTGCGTGAGTTTAAGGCGGCGATGGAAGGTAACGCGTCAGAGAGGACGACGACGCATCCTGAGAAAGCAGACTGGCGCGATTCGATCGACCGAATGAAGAAAACCGCGGGCGGAGTAAGTTCGCGGCTGGATACGGAGCGAACAGGCAGCTAAGTTGTCTTTTTCACGCAGCGGATGAACTTGCCAACTGCCGCGGCGACCGCTTCCGGCGACGCGGCTTTGGCGCTTTGTTCCTCGATTATTTTTACTATTGCGGTGCCGATCACGGCAGCGTCGGCGTATTTGCCGACGGCTTGGAAGTCTTCAGCGTTGGCGATTCCGAAACCCACCGCAACCGGCAGTTTTGAAGACTTCTTGATGCGCTTTACCAGTTGTTGCGCGTCGCCGCGAACGTCGGTCTTAGCGCCGGTGACTCCCGTTCGGGCCACGGCGTAGATGAATCCCTTTGAAGCTGCGGCCACTTTCTTGAGACGCGCGTCAGTGCTGGTAGGCGCGGCGAGGAAGATAGGCGCGAGATGCGACTTTTCCATCAGGAGCCGGTATTCGCCGGCTTCTTCCACGATCAGATCGACCGCAAGCACGCCGTCCACGCCGACTTCTTTAGCCCGCTTCACGAACTTCGGCAGCCCATAACGGATGAGCGGATTCAGATACGAGAAAATGATTAGGTTCGTGAGCGGCCGCGAATTGCGGACGCCCTCTGCCAGAGTGAGCACGTCTTCGAGGCGCGTTCCGTTCTTCAACGCGCGTTCGCTGGCACGCTGGATGACCGGACCATCGGCCACGGGGTCGCTAAAGGGCACGCCAAGTTCAATGACATCAGCGCCGGCGTCAATGGCTGAGAGAATGACTGCGCGCGATGTTGCGAGATCAGGGTCGCCGCATGTTACGTACGCAACCAAGCCGGGCTGGGATCTGAAGAAGATCATCAGGCGCGAATGTTCTCCTGCAGTATGCCCATGTCTTTGTCGCCACGCCCGGAGATATTGATAATGATGATCTCGCGCTTCTTCATCTTGGGTGCACGCTTGATGGCTTCGGCCACCGCGTGGGCTGATTCGAGTGCCGGAATGATTCCTTCAGTACGCGAAAGTAGTGCCAGAGCTTCAAGCGTTTCTTTGTCGCTGGCGTTCACATATTCGGCGCGGCCACTGTCGTGGAGCGCGGCGTGCTCCGGACCAATGGACGGATAGTCGAGCCCCGCAGAGATCGAGTGTGTGGTCGCAACTTGTCCGGATTCGTTTTGCAACAGATAGGAATATGTTCCCTGCAACACACCCGGCGAACCGCCAGAGAAGCGGGCGGCGTGCTCGCCCAGAGCAAGACTGCGTCCACCAGCTTCCACCCCGATCAACTTCACTTTCTTGTCGCGAATGAACTCGTGGAAGATCCCGATGGCGTTCGATCCGCCACCGACGCAGGCAATGACGGCGTTCGGCAGCTTGCCTTCCGCTTTGAGTATCTGAGCCCGCGCCTCACGTCCGATAACCCTATGAAAGTCGCGAACCATGGTGGGGTACGGATGCGCGCCCAGCGCGCTGCCGAGCAGGTAATAAGTGCTGCGAACATTCGTCACCCAGTCGCGCATGGCTTCGTTGATGGCGTCTTTCAGTGTGCGCGAACCGGACTCCACGCCACGCACCTCTGCGCCGAGTAGGCGCATGCGGAAGACGTTCAATTCCTGACGACGCATGTCTTCTGCGCCCATGTACACAACGCACTCCAGCCCGAAGAGAGCACAAACCGTCGCGGTAGCAACACCGTGTTGGCCGGCGCCGGTCTCGGCGATGATGCGCTTTTTGCCCATACGGCGGGCGAGCAGCGCCTGACCAAGTGCATTGTTGATCTTGTGCGCGCCAGTGTGCAGCAGGTCTTCGCGCTTCAGATAAACTTTCGCTCCGCCTAGTTTTTTAGTGAGGCGCTCCGCGAAAAATAGGGGCGTGGGCCGTCCGGCAAAGTTTGCTAGAAGTTCCGCGAGCTCGCGCTGAAACTTTTTGTCTTTCTTTGCCTTTGCGTACGCGGCTTCGAGTTCCTCCAGCGCCGCCATTAGCGTTTCAGGAACGTAGCGACCACCGTAGGCGCCGAAGCGTCCTGGAATATTTTTTGCTTCTTTTGCTCTGGCCATACTAGTGGGCGCCTGAGCCTATCGCCTCCGCTGCGCGCGCGGCGGCGATGAAGGCCTTCACTTTCGCAATGTCTTTCTTGCCCGGTTCGCGCTCAACGCCGGTGGCAACATCCACGCCATAAGGGCGGAACAGCCGGATGGCCGAACCAACATTGTCGGGATTCAATCCCCCGGCCACGATCACCTTGGCACGCTGCTTCAGTTTGATCACAAAGTCACTGGCGCGCAGCCAATCGAAGACTTGCCCCGTACCGCCTCGACCGGCAGCATTGCCGGAGTCCACCAGGAATGCGTCTATATGGTCGTCCATCACAGCGGACGCGGCGGTTGAGATCTCATAGGGCGCATTCGCGGAGAATGTTTTGATGATCTTCAGCGGCGCGGCATCCGACATTCGTACCAGATCGGTGACATATTGTGGCGTCTCGTCACCCTGCAGTTGAACGCCGGTCAATCCGCATTCGCGGGCGATCTTGATGACCTCGTCCGCGGGTGTGTTCACGAACACACCGATGCGCTCGCCAGTTTTCGGAAGGCGGGAGATGATGTCGCGGACCGGTGCGGGTTGCACCCGCCGCTTACTCTCAGAGAACACGAATCCGAGCGCGTCCGCGCCGGCTTCGAGCGCGGCGAGGGCGTCAGGCAGATTGGTGTTAGCGCAGATTTTTACCCACATGGGACTGATATTGATGATATCAGCGTGACGGCGCCCAGGCCGTGGCGCCGGCGCCGGAGAGCAACTGGGCTAAAGCGCGGCCGGGCTCGTCCGCGGTCATCAGCGACTCGCCGATCAGGAAGGCATTGTAGCCCGGCGCTTCAAGCGACGCCGCGCGAAGCCTGGCAATGTCCATGCCGCTCTTGAAGCCGCTTTCAGCCACGCGCAATGCAGTCTTGGGAAGTTTGTCTGCTAACCGGTGGTGCAACGAAGGATCGACTTGCAGAGTCTTCAAATCACGACAATTCACACCGATGATGTCCGCGCCGCACGAGACGGCGCGGGCAAGTTCGGTCTCGTCGTGCACCTCGCAAAGAATGTCCAGCTTCAACTCGCGAGCGCGCGCATTCAACGAAGTGAGTTCGCGATCGGTCAACACGGAGACGATAAGCAAGATGGCGTCGGCGCGATTGAGCCGCGCTTCAAAGACCTGATATTCGTCCACGATGAAGTCTTTGCGCAGGCACGGGAGATGCGTGGCCGCCGAAGCCTCGAGCAGATGCACGAGAGAGCCGTGGAAATAAGTCTCTTCGGTGAGCACGCTCAAGGCTGCGGCGCCCGCCCGCTCAAATTGCATCGCCAAGCCGCCCACCGCGTAACTGCCGCGGATCACACCGCGTGATGGCGAAGCCTTTTTTAACTCAGCGATGATGGCGGGCCGCGTTTTCCCGGCTTCGAGCAGAAGCGTGCGAAATCCACGCGGCGCATCCTTGACTCTTGTGACGTCATTCTCCAGTTCACGCAAGGGGCGCACGTGTTTCTGCACTTCTACGCGCTGGCGAACAACCGCTACGATCTCGTCTAACTTGGTGGACATAGCCAATCCACTTTACCAGTGTTCAGGCACCCGCGGACATCGCTGCGGAGTTGTCTTCTCTGGCGGTCACTACCGCGGCAATCAAAGCAATCTCGATGACGATGCCGGAGATAAACGGCGGTGGAACGCGATAGTGATAGCCGACTGCCGTGAAAGCGGCCATCCAGACAACGTACAGCCATGCGATCTTGCGTAGAAGCGAAGCAGGTATCTCCGGACTCGAGGCCAGAAAAAGTCCCGTCACACCTAACGCGACCATCAAAACCGTCATGGTGAAAGCCACCGCCAGCAAAATATCAAAAAAACTGGGAGACATACCCATTGCCATCTGGTTGTGGAAGCCCTTCATAGCGTCAATAACTTTCTGGTCTTCCGGGCCGGTGGCCCGCAACATCAAGAACCCAGTATTGTGTGCCGCTGCCGCCAACAAAATCAGGATGCATGAAACTGAGAACATCCTACGTCCCGGTTTCCACATGGGATTCCTCCTATATGCGATTTGCGGGCAACAGCATAACAGCGTGTCGCAAGAAAAGTTGCGCCCGCATTCACAAATCTCAAACACTTCTTTACACGGTCGTCCGTCGTTTATGCGAATCAACTTTTGTCTAAACGGGTTGAAACAGGCAGATAGAAGATGCACAGATTTCACACCATCACGATGCTTGCGCCGCTCTTCTCGGTACTCCCCTTGAGCGCATGGCTCATCCTGGTGGGCAGCACCTTGTTGGGAATGGCGATGAACACGCCTGCCACTTCTTCGCTTAAGCGCATTCGCTAGATATTCGAGTTCAGCATCTCTGCTTAACAATTTTTCCTAAGGTGCTTTGTGAGGGAAGCCGTGCTAATCCGCGCCAGAGTTGCTCAACAGAGACAACATCGCCCACTGCCGCTCCATCGAATGGTGGAAGGCACACACACTTTCGATCAGGAGTTGAAAACAGAATGAAACGCTTATTGCTACCTTTCACAGTGCTGGCGTTGGCACTGGGCGTCGCATCCGCCCAAACCACAGCCGCCGGACAATCTACACCCCCCGCGAACACAACATCCAGCACGCCAGCCGCAACCACGAGTACGAACAGCACCGACCAATCACAACAGCAATCGACACCATCCACGACGACGACTGACCAGTCAGCACAGCCGTCATCCACCACCAATTCAAATTCAACCGCGCAACAGCCGGCTTCGACCACGAACTCGACTGATCAGAGCGCAGGTCAGACCGGCACATCCAGCACGACCGCTCCGGCTGACACCACCAACAGCAGCATGAATGCAGCATCGCCAAGCAGCTCCAGCACCAGTTCGAGCGGCGCCACGAGCCAGCCTACACCGAGCACGCCTAGCAGCGCCGCTCCCACAACGCAGCCCCCGAGCACTGATCCAGACGCGACAGCGCACAATGACAACAGCAGCACCAGCAGCTCGACTTCAAGCACCACGACCACGGATCAAAGCGCGCAGCCTAGCTCGACCAACACCAGCAGCACTCCTAGCTCCTCTAGCACCACCAGCACTACGGACCAAGCAGCTCCGGTGCAGAGCACGACTTCAACCACTGACCAGAACAACTCGCAGGCCACTACGCCTTCGACCACCACTGATCAGTCGAACAGTAATATGAGCGCGTCGCAATCCAGCGCAACTGCTTCCAAGGGCGAGAAGTCCTCTGCCAATGGACAGCTTCCGCAGACCGCTTCTCCGCTTCCTTTGATGGGCCTGATGGGTATGGGCTCACTGTTGACCGGCTTGTTCGTTCGCCGCAAGAAATAACGCTCGTTCGCAGCAGCGGCCACTCTCAACCAGAGTGGCCGTTTTTATTTGGATTGCGTCCGTCTGGATAAACAGCTAAACGGAATACAACAGAGGTTTCGCGGGGGCCATCTAAATATCAAAAGCAATCAAACAGACGAATAGATTCTTGCCCGCAGGAGGGATTCATGAGAAAGCTTCTATTGAGCAGCACCGTCTTGATGGCCGCGATGGGTTTGGCCGCGGCACAGGCGATGCCGGGGACAACCGGCACAACGTCCGGCACAACTAGTACGCAATCGACGACGACCAGTCCTACGACGACCACCACGACTCAAAGTAATACAGGGATTCAGCCCAGCCCCGGAATCCAACCATCGAGCGGCATTCAGCCTAGCCCGGGCATAACACCGGCGCAGAACGCAACCCCGGGCAGCGCGACCTCGACGACTTCAACTACGCAGCAGAACACGACTAATCCGGGCGCGACCCCGGGCTCTGCGACTTCCACCACGAATCCGAACAGCAATGTTCCCGCTGGAGCGACATCATCGGTCCCGATGACCGGCACTACTTCAACGACGACTACCAACACGAGCAGCGCGGCACCTAGCACCACGATGGCTCCGTGTCCCGCGATGAGCACTCCAGGCAATGCGACATCAGCGGTGAATGCTGCTAACAACACTCCGGGATCAGCAACCTCAACGGCCAACACGACGACCGCAAATCGCACTGCTGCAACAGGCACGACCGCCAGTGCTGCGAACTCGACGACCACGCCCTGCGTGACGCCGAATAACACGACTACTACTCCGCCATCGACCACAACGGTGCCAAAGATTTAAATTGCCCGGCACCGACGAAGAAGCCTCGCGCGAGCGAGGCTTTTATTTGCTCAATGTTGGATCGCTAGGAACTCATTGGTGCCGAAGAAGGGACTCGAACCCCCACACCCTTGCGAGTACGTGGACCTGAACCACGCGCGTCTGCCAATTCCGCCACTTCGGCTTGCCTTACGGGAGCGATACGCCAGGCAGGACATACCGCGGAGAGAACTACATTTCTATTGAAACAAAGAGAGGTAGAAACGTCAAACAGCGGTGCCGCGCCTTCGGCACTCTAGAGTCAAAGTCAAGAGCATTGTCCTTCGACTTCGGGCTAACGCCACCCGATCAAGCCAAAGGCGGGCTTGCTGGGAGCCGCGATGCGGCCTCCGCTCAGGATGACAGATTTTAGATCGATGATGCTCACTGGCTCTTGCTGCGCAGGATGTCGCGGATGTCTTTGTTGATCCTGGCTGCGTCCCGCGCGCCCGTGTCGATCATGCCCGCCCAACGCTTCGCCGTCTCGTCAAGGTTGGATTGGTTCAGCAGGTAGCAGGCCTGCATGATGGTCTCAATGGAGTTGCTGAGGTCATGAGCCAGCGTCCGAAGTTCGGTGCTGATCTCTTTGGGGATCTTGACGGTGGAATCGTTGGTGACGATCGGCTTTTTCTCAGCAGAACTTTGGGTTGCCACTTGCGCCTCCTGGAGCGAAGGTCGAACAGATATAGCTTGGCCCTAAGCTTACAGTAGATGGTGACAACCCACCGTGGGGTTGTTTGTAGATGTTGGCCTTTACATTCGCTGCCAGATCACGCGATCTTTGACGTCGGCGAGGTGGAAGCCCCAGTGGACCTCTTGCCGTCTCTCTCGCGCAGATGGTCGAGGGCCAGGCGATAGCCGGCCAAAGTGCCCACGTCCATGTAAAGCTCACCCATGGCTGAGCCGCGCACAGTGCCGCCGGCGGCGATGTAAGCATTGAGCAGGTGCCCCAGATATTCATCCTCGCGATGACGCGCCTGCCACAGCAGTTTCAGTCGATGAAAGGCTGCGCCGCTAGCGGTGACCGCGCCCCACACCCAGTTCGACGTCGCGCCGGGCTGCTTCACCTCAACACGGGAGACGTATCCGTTGTCACCGGTGATGACCGCGTCGAATTGTGAGGGATCATCCGCAGGAAAAAGGATGAGATTCACGTCAGCGCCGTTGGCCGCTGAGTTGGAGTTCACAAACGCATTCTCCGGGAACCAGATGGTGTCGGGTAGGCCGATCAGGACGTGGTCATGATGCCGCGCGAAGGGTTCGGCGCGAAACAAGGCGTCGCACAGTCCCTGGGGTTTTTGCTGTACTACATAGAAGATCTGCGCGGCGTACTCTCGTTCGGCAAAGTACCGTACGAGATCTGACTTTTCCGCCGATATCACCATGCATATCTGCTCTGCCCCGGCGGCAATCATGCGTTCAACCAGATATTCCGCCACTGCTTTGGGCCGCTCTACGCCGTTGACAAGGCGGGAGCCTACGGGAAGCAGTTCCTTTGAATAGCCCAGGGGCTGAATACGCTCGCCCGCTCCCGCGGCAGGGATGATGCCGATCATGCGATAGCCTCCGCGGCGGTGATGGGTGTTCGGCTCGCCGCTTCGATGGCTGCTACAAGCTCTTTTGCGCGCTGCTCACCCGTATGTTCCGCTAACGTGCGCTCATATGCTCGTTGGGCCACGGTGGCCATTTCGTCATTCGGCAGTTGTAGAGCGAGCAAAACATCCTCCGCACTTTGCACGATGAACAATTCGTCTGATGCAAAGAAATCATGCAGCCCATTCCAAGCATCTGTCAGTAGCGGAGTTTGGCAGGCTCCTGCTTCAAATAATCGCCCCGAAGGGCAATGCCCTGCCTCGGCCATCTCCGCGCGCGTGATGTTCAGCGTCGCGCGCGAGGACGAATACAGCGCTGCGTGGTCACTCGGGCCGACATGGGGGAACCGCCGTACATTTTGCGGACAAGCAAATAGCGGTGAGCCGTCTTTCGGATCGTGTGGATAGAGCGAGCCGGCCAGCACGAACACTTCGCCGGGCATGCGCGCCGCGGGCGCGAGGAACAACTCTTCTACTTTTTTCTGGCGGTCCCGGGCGTACGTGCCCATGTAGCTGAATGCGCAGTGATACGGTTTGGGAATATCGATCCGCTTGTGAACGTCAGGGTCGACGGAACCATACAATGGCGCGACCGCACGGGCCCCCCATGTGCGTCTCAACTCGCTCAAGATTTTGCCGCCGGTGAACGAGAGATAGAGATCGAATTCGGGGATTTGGTTGGCGCGCAGATATTCAACGTCTCCCTCGCGCAGCTTACCCAATGTGATGGGCGTGTCCAAGTCATAGAACACACGCGCGGGGCCTTTTAGCGCGAGAACGTCATCATTGATCTGAGCGCCTTCGCTCAAGTAGCTGGCCGTGATCACTACATCGGATTCGGCAGCGGCAGATAGGGCCGTGCGGCGCGCGCTCTTCCAATCCGGATAAATCATCAGGTGGCAATAATCGCAAGTGGTGAAGTCGCGGTGCCGCGCGTAATAGATGTTATCGCGCTCGAAGAAGTTGACCTTGTGCCCTTGGGCATGGAGGGCACGTATGAGAGAACGATAAGGAGTCGCGTGTCCGTTGCCCCATGAGGAGGAGAGGCTAAGTCCGAAGATGGTGAACTTCACGCGGTGGCGCTCCCTGAGGCTTTGTAGGTGAATCCGCCTCAGGGATGAGATGTAAGTAGCTGGATTGCTGTTGCCGAAGCTCCCAGCGGAGACGAATGAATTACGCCTGAAGCTTTGCCGTCATGCTGATCTCCGCGCCTTTGAACAACTTCGAGACTGGGCAGCCGGCCTTGGCATTATTAGCTGCGGTGTCGAACGCCTGTTGGTTGGCGCCGGGGATCTTCGCGGTCACATCCAGATGCACCTTGGTGATGGCGAATCCACCTTCGACTTTTTCCAGGCTCACGGTGGCGGTAGTCTTGATCTCTTCGGCAGTCATGTTGGCCGCGCCGAGCTGTCCGCTAAGCGCCATGGAGAAGCATCCGGCGTGGGCGGCCGCCAGCAGTTCTTCAGGATTAGTGCCGGTGCCGCTTTCAAACCGGGCGGCAAAACTGTATTGCGTATCACGCAAGACGCCGCTTTCAGAGGAGACGGTGCCCTTTCCATCTTTCAATCCACCACGCCACACTGCGCTACCTTTGCGTTGCATATGAATCTCCTTGCGAAAAGTTTGGATGAATAGGATAGCAGGACGCGGCGCACACCGTGGGAGCGCGCACAGCTCAGTAAAAATCAGAACAACTGAGAAAGAAGTGGCAGTTGGGGCAATTCAACTTGCAGCGATTGTCTTTGAGACGAGTACCGCAGTTGGGACAGAAATCGCCTACGCATTCCGGCGCTGAAACCACTGAGTCAGCGGGGGTATCGTTTGCGATAGGTTGCCGCGTCGAAGGCTGCTTCACTAGAGCCAGTATCGCGCAGACTTCAGCCCGAGGAAAGCGTAAACCTAAGCCGACTGGGCCGGCGTATCTATGTCCTCTTTCAGCGCGCTCTGTGCTAATTCCAAGTAGCGCTGAATCATGGCTTCCACCTCGCTGCGGTCACGGATACCGGTGACAATCCCCTTCTTGCCATGGAGTTTGCTCTGCTCTTCTCGCTCGATATCAGATCTATGAAGTTCGGCCGGCATAACAGACTTTCGCACTCGATGATGTGCTTCTCAGGATAAAAAGATGCCGTCGCGGGCTGAAAGAGATGCTTATGCCGCAGGCTTGTATTCACTTAGTTACTGACGGTTACTGTTGAAAACCCCAGCGACTAGAAATCAAAGGGATGGTTGTGGGGTGAAAAAAACCGAGTTCCGCGCCCGGCCAGCGGTGCGGTCTGGGGGGTGGCCGGACGGGACTCGATTCAGCCGTCAAAGTACGCCACCGTTTAGAAATGGGAATAACAAAATTAAAAATTTACGAATTCGGAACAAAGGTCGCGAAGCGACCTTTATTGGGCCGGCAGGTGGCAACTGGCCAATCCGCGCTTTTCAAGATACTGCTGGTGATAATCTTCCGCGCGATAAAACTCGGGGGCCGGAGTTATCTCGGTCACTATGGGACGTGCCCACTTGCCGGAAGCCTGCAGCCTTTCCTTTGAAGCTTGCGCCTGCTTCTGCTGTTCAGGCGAATGAAAGAAGATGACGCTGCGATATTGCGTGCCCCAATCCGGGCCTTGGCGATTTTTTGTGGTCGGGTCGTGGTTCTCCCAGAAGATATCGAGTAGCGTGTCATAGGAGACTTGCGCCGGGTCGAACTGAACCTCTACGACTTCGGCATGGCCAGTCGTGTCAGCGCAAACATCTTTATATGTGGGGTTCTTGGTCTTGCCGCCGGCGTATCCGACGGCCGTAGCTGTAACGCCGGGAACTTGGCGAAAAGTTGCTTCTACGCCCCAGAAGCAGCCTGCGCCGAACGTGGCTTTTTCAGTCTTGTTTTCCATGTCAATTTAGATGTTTTTCACGCGATTTAGTTTCAGAGGCCGGCTTGGCCGCGTGTGACCCGCCAGGCTTGCCTGACTTCGGCTGCTCGCCCGTGTCTGGAGCTGCCAGCCATGCCAGGTCATTACGGAACATCGTGCGCAATCCCAACGCCTTGCGATATTGTGCCAATAGCTTGGTAGCCTGGGTGAACAATGGCTCGTAAGTGGATTGGTCGCGGTTCTCGCAGCGGGCCAGCGCGATCGAGGACTTGCCGAATCTTTCTAACTTGATGTGGGTCGCGGGCGTGTCTGCATCCAGAGCCGATGCGGGCTTCACGGCCGTCGCGGAGATTTGGTCTTCGATCGAAACCAGTACCAGGTCCTTGGGGTCGCGCACTTTGAATACCAGCGTTTCGGTGGTATTCTTGGCATCCGCGCTGAGCGAATACTGCACGTTATTGAAGAGCGTGTCGCCCGAAAGCTCCCTACGCAGGCGAACGTAGCGCGACGGGCCATCCTTGTCGGAGATAAGCCGCCCGCGCGTGACCTCGAAGTCGCCGGAATAATTCACCTTGCCCGGGATCTTATTGAGGGCCGAGGTGATCTCTTGCGTCTCCGCATCTGACGGCGAGCAAACGTTCAGAAAATTCAGCTTGATCTGGGGATCCTTATCGCTAGATCGCGGTGAAGATTGCGCAGCAGGCGCGGAATCTTGCGCCGGCGCAGCGCCCGCCATGCATATCGCGATTGTGATCGCCGTCAGAGCCGCGTTTAGGGGACGCATCACGCGAAGATTGTAGCAGTTTGGCCCGCGCCAATGCGTGCTTTTGCGCGGTAGAATCAAGCTCATCATGGCTAATCTGGCATTGGTTTACGGTATGCGATTGCTTCCGGCGGAAGACCTGCAACAAGTGGGCGACGCCGACGTGCAACTGAAGAACGGCAACACTGCGCACGTGACGATGCACGTTCTGGAAGGCAGCAAAGAAGAGATCGAGAAGCAATTGAAGAACAGTTTGGAAGCGTTCTTTGAGTTTTATCCGGACCTGTGATCGCGCGGCTTGCGCGCTGGGCACGGAAACTTCAAGCCGCCTTTTGTTCGATGATGCGCCGCAGTTCGGGCAGGAGCCTGCCCATCTCGACCGGCTTTATGAACACGGCGATGCCTTTGGCCTCAAGCGAATCAATGTCCTCTGGCGACGCATAGCCGGTGAGCATGACCTGGCCGGCCTCGGGCTGTATTTCAGTGGCGCGCTTCAATACGTCTCGGCCGCTCTCGCCTTTCAGTCCCATATCGCACAGGATCACGTCGATGGGTACGGCACGCAAGATTTCTTCCGCTTGCGCCATACCTTCAGCCGAGGACACCGTGTAGCCGACTCTTTCGAGGATGCAACGCAGGGTGTACACCACGGCCGGCTCGTCGTCGACGATCAAGATGTGTCCCTGTGCCTGGGTCATGAGGTTGTTGCAGCCGAAGGTCTTATAAGGGATTAGAAGCAGAATTCCCGGATTCGTTTGCAAAAATTCCCACCTTAGACGAGTTTTGCGTTAAGCTACTGGGCGCGCGGCCCCCCATGAAGCATTTGTACCTGCCAATCCGAAACACATTGCTCGTTCTCGCCACTGTTTATACGGCCTCGGCGCAGCGGCCATCCACCCCTACTCTCTCCTTCGACCAGCTTACAGCGCGGGCGGGCATCATTTTTTCGGGCGCGGTCCAAAAAGTAGATTCGAACGATGCTTCCGTGACCCACGTCACATTCAGTGTGGATGAGGGCATTCGTGGGACTTTCTCCGGCCAGACGATCACGCTCAACGAATGGAAGGGATCAATGCCTGGCGGGGCACGATATCGGGCAGGAGAAAAGCTATTGATCTTCTTTCATGCGCCTTCTCCGAATGGTCTGACGAGTCCGGTAGGCGGGAGCGCAGGCGTCGTGCGATTTGCAGATGCCGAAACCATTAAGCTGACGGCAGAACAAGCCGCGGCTTGGAAACGTTCAGCTCGCCTCCGAGGCGCGCTGGCCGCTTCGGGGTCCGAAGTAAATGGTCCACGCATGCCCGCAGCCGATCTGGTGCGGGCGTTACGCCTAGTCACTGAGTCTCAATAAACCTCAAAAATTTACGAAAACGGAACACGGGGCGGACTGCCCTCCCAAAACGGCCTGGATCCGTTATTTTGATGTGCCGCAAATCCGTGTGCGGGCTGGATGGTTCCCGCGAATAACAATCTCAAAGCATGGCGCAATACAGCGCGTGCGTGCGTGGTTTGTCTCTTGCTTTGCGCAGCAGCGCAGGCGGGCGGACCCGCGTTTGTGGCGGGCAGCGCATTCGACCCTGCGAGGTCCGGCAAACCCATCTTATGGGCCAGCGGCGCCATCACTTACTACACTGATCAGGGCGACCTCAGCGTACTGCTTCCGCAGGCTTCCGCGAATGCTTTTGTGGCAGACGCGTTTTCGCGTTGGACATCGGTGAACACTGTGGCGCTGTCGGCAACCTACGCCGGCTCGCTTGCAGAAGATGTGAATGGCTCTAACGTGCTGGCTTCGTCATCGGGCATTTCCTTTCCTTCAGACATTCAGCCTACTGCTGCCAAACCTATTGCCATCGTCTATGACTTCGACGGCGCCGTGACTGATGCTCTGCTTGGCTCGGGTGCAAGCGACGCGACGCTCTGTGCCACGAACTCTATCCTTGGCGGTGTGGACCATTTTCTAACAGATGGTCACATCGGCCATGCTCTGCTCATCATCAACGGACACTGCGCGCAAACGCCTTCTGATCTGGCTCCGCTCAAGTACCGGCTCATTCGCGCCATCGGTCGCGTTCTCGGCGTGGGTTGGTCGCAGGCAAATGACAACGTGCTGACCAATTCGCCTTTTCCAAGCTCTGCCGACTTCGCAGGGTTCCCTCTGATGCACCCGCTCGAACCGTTCTGCGGGGGACCAATCACCAGTTGCTTACCGAATGCGGACCAACTCCGCATGGACGACCGCGCCGCTGTCTCACGCTTATATCCGGTTACGACGCAAAACCAATTTTCTTTTCCCGCCAAACAGATATTTGCCGCGAGCACTGTCAGCATTCACGGTTCAGTCTATTTTCCTGATGTTCAAGGCAATGCCGGCCAGCCAATGCAAGGGGTGAATGTTGTGGCGCGCTTGATCGACCCCAACACCGGACAGCCATCCAAATCCGCGGTCGTGACCTCGGTTTCGGGATTCTTGTTTCGTGGCAATGCTGGTAATGCTGTCAGCGGATACGGCGATCCGCAACGCCTCGACAGCTTTGGCGGCGCTGACCCTTCACTGGAAGGCTTCTTCGATCTCAGCGGACTCGAGCTTCCCGCGGGACATCCCAGTGCGTCATTTCAGATCACGCTTGAATCCGTTGATCCGCTTTATCGCGATGATGCTGTAGTCGGACCTTACGCCAACGGGCAAGTGGCCATCTCTGGCTCGCACGCAGTCATGGTACTTGCCAATCTTTCTGCCGGTGCTGATGTACAGCAGGACATCATCATGTCCGGCGCGGCAGTGACCAAATCTGTCAGTCAGCAATCGACGCCCCGACGACCTGTGCCAATTGGCGGCGAATGGTGGGGAACTCTTTCAGGCTACGGGCGCACGGAGTTTTACAGATTTGCTGCACGAGGCAATCGCACCATTGGCCTGCAGGTGATCTCTACAAATGAAGCGCTGCACCCTGCCAGCAACAAGCTGGAGCCTGAACTGGGACTTTGGGTAGGGACCGATCCCGGGATGGGTTTGCCGCAATCTTCTTCCATTCCCTTGAGCGGCTCCACTGCGGGTTCATTCATCTTGCTGGCCCCGGTAACGGCTACCGGAACATCTCAAATCGGAATCACCGACTATCGCGGCGATGGCCGCCCTGACTTCATCTATCACGCACACCTTTTATACGCCGATTCCGTAATGCCTACGCATTTGCCTGATGCCGGTGGCATCATACAGATCACCGGAATGGGATTTCGGGAAAGCATGACCGTGACAGTTGGCAATGCTGCGGCTACGGTATTGAGCGTGAACCAGAATTCCATTTACGCGCAAGCTCCCACTCTTGCTGACGGCAAGAAAGATGTCACAATCCAAGAAGCGGCGAGCGGCATCTTCAGCACCATGACGGGCGCGCTGACCTACGGCACTTCCAGCGGCGACTTATTGATCTCGAGGACTATTCCGAATCCCACAATCGCAATCGGGCTGACAGCGCCCAATCCGGTCCGCTTTCGGGCTGTATCGAGTGATGGCGCAACGCCGACAGCGGGAGCTTCGATCGCGTTGTCGATCTCGCCGCCTAACTCGGTCCTTTCTGCATGCGGCGGCAGCGCCTGCGTCTTGACCGCAGACGCAAACGGCGAGGTGAGTTCTCCTGTGTTAGTGAACAATGCCGGGGTGAACGTGATAACCGCTTCATTGGCGGATGGTCAGCAACAAAGTGTTGCGATAGTCGGCACTTCTGACCAAACGCTTGCTTTGCTCACGCCGCAACTGCGGATCCTTGCTGGGACGTCCATCACCGTACCGCTTGCAGTCAAACTGACGAGTGGCGGCGTCGGTATGGCGGGCAAACTGATCAACTACACCATCCTCAGCGGCAGCGGAGCTCTCGATCACTCATCCGCGATCACGGATGTAAGCGGCTCGGTGTCGGTGAACCTTACCCTGACGAACTTTATCGCAGCCGTCTCCATCAACGCATGCAGCGGAACGACTTGTTCGCAGTTCGCGATCCTTCCCGCATCGACAAGTTCGATCGTGTTGAGTGCTGCCACCGGAGGATCGCAGACGCTGCCGGTTGGGCAAGCTCTGCAACCGATCGTCTTACGCGTGACTGACTCGGCTAATCCGCCAAACCCCGTTATGGCTAAAGTCACAGTCTTTGGCGAAGCGTTGGCGCTAGCTTCTCCAAGCTGCGGACCGGACGGGCTTACATGCCAGCCTGGGATACCGCATGCACTTGGCACTTTCAACGCGGTGTTAACTTCTGACACGAACGGACTTGTGAGCTACACGCCCGTCATCCAAAGTGGCTGGGGACCCGTGACAGTGAATTTGATGGCCACTGCAGGCGCGGCATCGCAGAACCTCACTCTGCAAGTCTTCGCGCCATCACAGTAGAGGCATTTATTTCTTCAGATACTTATCCACCCAACCGTTCACGGTCTGATACCAAAGCTGCGAGTTCTGCGGCTTGAGCACCCAATGGCCTTCGTCAGGGAAGTACAGGAACTTTGAGGGCACTTTGAGCCGCTGCAGGGTAGTGAACGCTTCGATGCCTTGAGAGAGGTCGATGCGGTAATCCAGTTGTCCGTGGACGATCAGCGTCGGGGTCTTCATGTTTGGAGCGGACAAATCAGGTGACCACCGGCGATACATCTCGCGGTTCGTCCAAGGCGTGCCTTTCATCTCCCACTCGATGAACCACAATTCTTCCGTGCTGCCATAGGACGATTCCAGATTGAAGATGCCATCGTGCGAGACCGCGCACTTGAAGCGGTTGGTGTGGCCGATGATCCAATCGACCATGTATCCGCCGTAACTGCCGCCCATGGCGCAGACGTTTCCCTTCTGCACGTACGGATACTTGGTTTCGACATAGTCCAAGCCGAGCATCAGATCCTGGTACGCGCGTCCGCCCCAATCACCGGTCACGTCGTTGGTGAACTGCTGTCCGTAGCCGACAGAGCCACGCGGGTTGATCATCACCACGATGTATCCGCCGGCAGCGAAAAGTTGCGCGTTCCAGCGGAAGGTCCATGAGTCGTCCCACTCGCCCTGCGGCCCGCCGTGTATGAGGAACTTCACGGGATACTTCTTTGACGCGTCAAAGTTCGGCGGCTTCACGATGAATCCCTGTACCTTGTGGTTCTCAGAGCCGGTGAACCAGAAGGGTTCCAGTGGAGACGTGAATACTTGCGCAAAGATGGCGTCATTCATGTGGGTGAGCGCGACGCCATGCCGGCCCGCCCCCATCTGCATCGCATAAACCTCATTCGGATGCTGGATAGACACGCGGGTGAAGACCATCGTCTTGCCGTCTGGCGTGAACTGGAGCTCGTCGTTGTGCGCGCGCTCTACTTCTTTCACCTCGCCGCCGCTCGCCAATACACGATAGATGGGCATGTCGCCCTTGTCTTCTGAAGTGAAATAAATGTCCTTCGAATCCGGCGACCACGCGATGGTCTCAACCCAACGGTCGAAGGCCTCAGTTAGGTTCGTGATCTTTCCCGACGCGCGGTCGTAGACGACCAGGCGGAAGCGGTCACTTTCAAAACCATTGATCTTCTGCATGCGCCACGCGATGTACTTACCGTCTGGCGAATAGAGCGGTGTGGAATCACTGCCCGGGCTGCTGCTGATCTTCTTCGGAACGCCGCCTTCGATGGGCACAAGGAAGATGTCATTGTTGGTGCTCGTGGGCTCAAACTCCGCGATGTCACTTGTATAGGCTACTTCCTTTCCGTCCGGCGAGATGGCGAAGAAGTCCTGTCCGCCGAGATTGAAGGGTGGAACGTCATGATCGCCGGGCGTGATGTCGCGCGGCGCGGACGCGGCGCTAGTGCCATCCGCCGCGACAACGAACAAGTGGCTACGCTTGAAGTGCGAATAGCTTGACCAATGGCGGATAAACAGCCGATTGAACACCACGCCTTTGGCCTTCCGAGATGTGACTTCCGCATCTCGCGTCTTGTTGCAATCATCCGCCTCGGCGGGATTCTGTTCGCATTCCGGATAAACCTCTGAGATAAAAACAATGTTCTTTCCATCCGGCGACCAACTCGCGCCGTCCGCCTCAGTGGAAATATTGGTCAGCCGCTTGGCTTCGCCGGAAAGCGCGCCATTCGCGCCGTCGAAATCCTGCAGCCATATCTGCGAGCCGCCATCACGCGCGGAGATAAAAAGGATGCGCTTGCCATCCGGCGAAAATCTTCCGCGAGATTCGCCCGCTGGAGAGTTTGTGATCTGTTTCTCTTCTCCGCCGGCCACGGGCACGAGCCACAAGTGATTGCGCTTGGTGTTTGCCTCTAAGTTCACGTCCAAAGCGCTGTACATCACCCACTTGCCATCAGGCGAGATAACGGGATCACCGACGCGCTTGAGCTTCATCATGTCTTCGAAGGTGAACGGGCGTTTCTGCGCGTGCATTACTGTGCATGCGGCAAACATGACGCTCAGCAGCAGGATTGATTTGAATAGGCGTGACAAGGCGGGTCCCTCCCTTTCGACAGCGAAGAGCCCGAGTTTAAATGATTCTTTTAGCGAATGACAGGCGCAGCGGTCACGCCCGTCTGCGAACGCGCTTCGAGCGACGTGAGCGGCAACTGGATGGATATACACGCCCCGAGCGGATGCAGGTTGCTCGCGGTGATCTCGCCGCCGTGGTCGCGAATGATGCCATAGCACAGGCTTAACCCCAGTCCGGTGCCCTTGCCGGGGCCTTTGGTCGTATAGAAGGGGTCAAAGACGCGTCCGGCATCTTTGAATCCCGGGCCGGAATCGCTCACCTGCAAATGCACTTGCCCATTCAGCGCACGCGCTTCGATGAGGATGCGTTTCAAACCGGCTTTACTCACGGCGTCCATAGCGTTGGCAAAGACGTGCGCGAAGACCTGGTCAATGAGGGCCTGATTGGCTACGACCTCTGGAAGTGATGGATCGACTTGCTTCACCACCTCGATCTTCTGTTCGCGTATCTCGTCGGCGCGCGACTGCAGCGTCTCTTCGATGATGGCGATGAGATTCACCTTCTCGCGTTCCACGCGTTGTTTGCGCGAGAACTGCTGCAGGCTCTCAATGATGCGCTTCATACGCAACGCTTCGCGCCGCATCACGCTTAGGTCATACCGCATGCTCGCATCGTCTGTCTTTTCACCAAGAATCTCGGTGTAGCCGAGTACGGCAGTGAGCGGATTGTTCAACTCGTGGGCTACGCCGGCGACTAGCTGCCCCATTCCTTCCAGTTTTTCAGATTGGAAAGTGCGCTTTTTGGCGGAGGTGTTTTCAATACTCTGCGCGATGTGTGACGCCAGCAACTCGATGCCGACCATGTTCTGTGCTGTGGCGGTAGGCTCCTGCGGCGATTTCTGCAATACTAGTAATCCCACTGGAGGGTTGCGCGGCGAGCAGATCGGCACCAGCACCGAATCCTGCATGCCTGCGCCGGCCGAGACGCTAAGTTCTACTGGCATACATACCGATTTTGGTCCGATATGTTCGGCCGCAGTGCACATCTCTGACAGCTTCGTGACGGGCAGGGTCTCCAGCATCTTGCTGACAGCCAAGGCCTCGGTCTCGGTCATCCCCGCACTCCCACCGACGTTCAATTGAACGCCGTCACTGAATGCGACGCTCACCCCCGAGAAGATCGTGGTCGCGGCAATGGCCTCTGCGATCTCAGGGGCCATGGCACGAACTTCTTCCCCGCCCAACAAACGCATGGTCACCTCAGCAAAACGACGCATTTGGACGTTCAATTGTTGTTGCTGCTTGCGGACCGATTCGCGGTCTTCAAGCCGGGAAAGGCGCCGCTGCAAGTAGATGAGCCCTACTACCAGGACTACGATGGCCAGTGCCGGCATGGCTTGGGAGAGGTCTGTCATAATGATTGCGAACACTTGATTCTATGCGGGTTATGGGTCCTTCCAAGTATTTTGTTTGGTTACTAAAGTTAAGAAAACTGTACAAAATCAGTTGCTTTTGCATCTAATCTGGTGGACCCAATGACTCATTCGAATAGTTGTTTACCGATCGCCACAACTTCGGCTTCATTCCGCTCGTGGATCTTTGCAATGACCTTGGTTTTACTGCTCGCGCTGACAGCGCCGCTTTTCGGTCAACGCGGCGAAGGCCCGATCAATCCTGCCGAACCACAAGGCATCACAGTTGACCAGATCATCCAGAGATTTACCGCGCGCGAATCCGAATTCGCGAAAGCGCGCGAGAACTACACCTTCCGCCAGGATGTAACGCTGCAAACTCTCGACGGCGATACGGTGGACGGCGAATACCGCATGGTCACGGATGTGACTTTTGACGACCAGGGGAAGCGCCGCGAGAACGTGGTTTTTGCGCCACAAAATACGCTGACCCGTCTGAGCATGGACCCTGAGGACTTTGAGGACATTAACCATCGTTACCCGTTCGTCGTGACGACGGAAACGCTGCCGCTTTACCAGATACTCTATGTCGGACAGCAGCACGTGGACGAGATCGACACCTACGTCTTCGACATCACGCCCAAGACGATGGAAAAGGGGAAACGCTATTTCGAAGGCCGCGTGTGGGTGGACAATCAAGACTTCGAGATCGTGAAGTCTTCCGGCAAGCCGGTGTTTCAAAAGGAGAAGCGTCTCGAAGGACACTTGTTCCCATCCTTCACTACTTATCGTGAACAGGTCGACGGGACCTACTGGTTCCCGGTTTATACCAGTTCAGACGAGGTGCTGCACTTCCCCGGCAACAAGAGCACCCCGCCACTAGATGTGCGTTTACGCATAAAGGTGAAGTACACCGATTACAAGAAATTCGGCTCGAAGTCCAAGATCATCTTCGCCGGGCAGGACATTAAGAACGATCCGAACGCGCCCGCGCCGCCGAAGAAGTAGCTTAAGGCGAAAAGGCGTTTCCAGTTTCCGGGTTCCCGAAAAAAGCAAAGGCCACTCATTCGAGTGGCCTTTTGTTTTGTCCAAACTTTTGGTTCTTTGGTTTATCTGTATTTAATCTTTCTTTTATCCGCGTTTTACTGTTGCCGTTGATCTTTCGGGAAACGGGAACCCGCTTAAGCTGCCGGCGCCAGTGTTCTCTGTGCCGCCTGCTGGATGAACCGCTTCATCACCGTGGCCCACATCACCTTCTTGCGGACCGCGCTTTCTTTTCCCGTATTGCGGCCCTGCGCGAACATGCTGAGCAATGCCCGCATCTTGAGCACGCCTAACAAAGCGCGTTCTGAGCCGGTCACGCCGTACGCTTCGATGAAGTTCTCCTGCACCTGGCTGGTGATCTGCCGGTTGCAGAACGGATACTTCTCCAGAGCCTCAATGCACGCCAGGAACTGCGCCGCATCATTCAGAGCGACTCCGCGCGGCTTCATCTTGGCGAACTCGTTGATGCTGATTCCCTTTTCGCCGACGACGACGTTCAGCGGCGTAAAGTCATTCAGTACGGCTGACGACGGCAGCGTCTTTTTGCCTGCTGAGAGTGCCTTGCGCGCGCCGCCCAGGATGGTGCGGATAGCCGCATCGTCGAGCCCTTCGCCCTTGCAATTTTCACATAACTTTTCCAGTTCCGAGATCAAGGTAGCGGAATCAAACGGCTCCGGCATGTCTGCCGTGCACTTCTGGAAGTTCCGCAGCCAGTGTCCCGTCATGGTGGCGGCCATCGCCAGAGCGCCGTTATCGGCAAAACCCGGCAACAGCGCACCCTTCATGATGATGCTTTGTAGCGGCACGCCGACAAATTTCTCTGACACGATCGCGCCTTGGTCAGCAAAATCTCCGATGGGCCGCGGCACGCCTTCGAGTCCCTTTTTCTGGAACAGCTCGTAAACCTGCTTCAGATTGTCTGCTTCGAGGCGCGCCAAGTTGCGCGCGTTCTGCTGTCCGCTCTTGCTGGCGCGGTACACCTTCGCAGCCAG
>JAICWB010000291.1 GCA_025935035.1 Terriglobales bacterium | reverse complement strand
GAAGCCTGTGCTCTCGCTCTCGACGCAATGCGCAGCATCCTTAATTAACCCAAGGCGGACCATGTCCCTTAAGTTCGATCACTCAACGGTGGCAAAATGTAATCTAGAATCCGCGTGGCAGGCGCTGACTGAAGTAGAGCGCTGGCCGGAGTGGAGCAAGTTGTTCTCGCGGGCTACATGGATCGGCGGTCCGCCGTGGGAAAGGGGAAGCGTGCTGCTTCTGGAAGTGGCGCAGCCACCCGCTAAAGTGCGCGCGGAGGTGTCTGAAGTTGCCGCTCCTGGTCGAGTGACATGGATAGGAAACGTGATGGGCGTGACCATCAAGCATAACTTTAACTTTATAGCGCAAACGGATGGAACCACGCTTATGAAGAGTGATATCCACCTCTTCGGTCCGGCGACGTTCTTTATCAGCCAAGAGATGAAGAAGAAAGGTTTCGCTGCTTTCGTGGAGTGGTTTGACGCGATGAAGGCGCAGGCGCAGAAAGTGGCAGTCTCAGAATAGTCATGGCGGAATGCAGGGCAGTCAGCGCTGGATTCTCTGCCGCGTTCCGGCGTCCGGCGGTGTGGTTGGCTGAATTGGCATGGCGCTGGGCGTTCGCGATCTCTGCATGGCTGATCATTGCCTATGGCATTCTGCTTTTCTTGGGATCGGTCCCGGTCTCTGACGCGGACATGTTCGGCTTGAGCGGCGTTATTCCTTCCCGGATCATTCCCACGATCATTCACATATTCGCAGGCAGCGGACCGAAGATGGTGCGGCTTTCTTTCGCGCTCCTTCTTTCGGTGTGCCTACTTTCTTTCCTGGCGACATCCTTCGGGCGCGTAGCAGTGTTGCGCTCCCTTTTGTCGCGCTCTGCAGGTAAAACCTCGACTCTGGTCCGGCTTAATCTTTTGCGGGCGATCTGCCTGTGTTTGGTCACATTGGCATATGCCGGCTGCGCCTTTTTAATAGCGCATAGCAGCACAGCGCAGGACCCGGCGCGGCCGGTCAGCGGCGCGCGTCCACAGGATTTTTCGTTGTTATTCGGCGCAGTGGCTTGCGTGATCGCCTGGATATGGGCGCGCATCGATTCAAGGATCACGCTCGCCGGCATTGTTGGTCTGCGTAATGATCGGGACGCGATCGGATCTCTGGTTGGTGCGACAGATGTCTCACTCCGCCGGCTCCCGCAATTTGCATGGATAGGCCTGGTGTTCGGCTTTATCAAACTGGTGCTGGTGGTAGGCGCATTCTTCGCGGCGGTTTCCGCCTTCAGCATGTTCGCGGTCTTTTCTACCTGGATGTCTTTCGTCGCTGTCGGATTTGTGCTGATGGTCTATTCCGCGTTGGCGAATCTCTTCACCGTGGGCGCGCTTGCCGCGCAAGTACGTGTGATCGAGTGGGACGAGAACTCCGCTGACTGAACATCTTCTCGATGATCAGGCCACGCGCTCGCGGTCTTTTTTGTGGATCTCATTCAAGTCTTCGCCGGGCAGGATCTCACGCAAGGCCCACTCAATCCGCTCCACGGCTTGCTGTATAAGCGCGAGGTTCTCTTCACGCTGATGTGCGTGCGGCGAAAAGGCAATGAGTTGCAGTGCATTGCGCACATGGTGGTTCATCAGCTCGATGATCTCTAATTTCTCTTGAATGCGTCTTTTGCGGCGGCGTTCGTAGACAATGATCAACAAGCCGATGAAGGCGGCGGAAATCACGTCATTCAGATATAGAAGGTCGTGTTCAAGGCCGAATCTGTCCGCAAGATAGTCGCCGCCTACGCCGATGATGAGGAACAAGAGGGTCCACAAGATAGCGCGGCTGACTATCGAACGATAGGTGATGCGTTGCTGTGAATGATTTGGCATCGCAGGAGGTGTCACCTGATATTTTAGATGCGATGCAGAGAAGATGGTCAACAGAACGTCAAAATTTTCAGAATGCTTATAATGTGGCGCTACGCATCTGCTGATTCCAATTGCTGAGAATCACCGTTTCTGGCAAACTTGTTTGTGGAAAACATAGAGCGCACTCCGCAGCCTTCCGCCTCGCGTACTTCCTCCCACCAATCCATCGTCATCCTCGATTTTGGGTCGCAATATACGCAGCTCATTGCGCGTCGTATCCGGGAGCTGAAAGTGTTTTCTGTCGTGCTGCCGTGCACGGCACCACTCGAAGAGATCAAAGCGTATTCGCCCGTGGGAATCATCTTGTCCGGCGGGCCTAGTTCCGTCTATGACGCGGATGCGCCCCCGGCGGATGCGAAAGTGTTGGAACAAGGGCTGCCGGTCTTGGGCGTGTGCTACGGATTGCAGTTCATCTCGCACAAGTTGGGTGCGAAGGTGAGTCCGGCGCCGCGGCGCGAATATGGGCACGCGGAAGTCACGGTCAAACATTCGGCGTCGAAGTTATTTGCCGGATTGCCGGAAAAGATGAACGTGTGGATGTCACACGGCGACGAAGCCCAGATGCCTGCGGGGTTCAAGATGGTCGCGGAGAGTCCCAACGCTCTGGCCGCCATGGAGAACGAAGAGCGACGCATCTGGGCGGTGCAGTTTCATCCTGAAGTTCACCACACGAAGCACGGCGCTGCGTTGCTGAAGAACTTTGTGTTGAACATCTGCGGCGCTCGGGGCGATTGGACCCCGGCAAAGTTTATCGAAGAGACAGTCGCCGAGATCAAGAAGAAAGTTGGCGAGAAGGGTCGGGCGATATGCGCGCTATCGGGCGGCGTGGATTCGGCAGTGGCGGCTGTGTTGGTACATCGTGCCATTGGTGACCGACTGACTTGCATCTTCGTGAACAACGGCGTGTTGCGCAAAGACGAGTTCCAAAAAGTCCAAAAGAACATGCGCGACAAGTTGCAACTGAAACTGGATGCGGTGGATGCCAGCGCGAGGTTCTTGTCGAAGTTGGCCGGCGTTACTGAGCCGGAGAAGAAGCGCAAGATCATTGGCGGGGAATTCATCGCTGTGTTTGATGAAGAGTCGGAGAAGATCCGCAAGCAGCAGGGTGACGTCGAATGGCTGGTACAGGGGACGCTCTATCCGGACGTGATCGAGTCGAGTTCCGTGCGTGGGCCGTCGCAGACCATCAAGACGCACCACAATGTCGGCGGACTTCCAAAAAACATGAAGTTGAAGTTGATCGAGCCTCTGCGCGATCTCTTCAAAGACGAAGTTAGGCGCATCGGCAAAGACCTGGGCATGCCGGATGAAGTGCTGCAGCGCCAGCCGTTCCCGGGGCCTGGGCTCGCTGTCCGTGTGTTGGGAGAGGTAACGCCCGAACGCGTGGCTATGCTGCAAGAGGCCGACGCCATCGTGGTGAACGAGATCAAAGCCG
>JAICWB010000189.1 GCA_025935035.1 Terriglobales bacterium | reverse complement strand
CCGCAGCGGCAGATTTTTTAAAAACCAATGCCTCAGGATTAGCGTCAACCCTCAGTTGCAGAGCCAACTCTCCTGAGTCAGTCCTGTCGACAACCATGGCCCTCTGAGTAATCGCGCCTGAGCCGCACTTGGTGCACTTGTCCACTGCGCGCATGCGCGCCTCCCAACTATGCTGCCTGGCCCTTCACTTCCACGCCGGCCCATTTCTCGAGCAACATCAGCGTGGCAGCGAAATCGAGATCCGCGTGGCCATCTTCGACCGCCATTTCATAGATCTCTTCCACCGTCTCGCCGCCTGGCAGCTTGACCCGCGCCTCTTTGGCGGCTTCTAACGCCAGACGTATGTCCTTCCGCATCAGCTTAAGCGGGAAATTCGCCGTGAAATCACGCTGCAAAACAAACGGCGCCTTGTACTCCACCACCCCCGACTTGACCATCGAGGCATTGATGAGTGGAACCAGCGTTGCCGGTTCGACGCCCAGTTTCGCTGCCAGAGTGAGTCCTTCCGCGAAGCCTTCATAGATCATTGCGATCTGCAGGTTCATCGCGATCTTGGCCGATTGGCCTTTGCCAGTCTCGCCCATCCGGAAAATCTTTTTGCCCATGGCTGCGTACAGCGGCTTCAATCTTTCGATCGCCTCTTCGCTTCCGCCAACGATAAACAGCAGCGTACCGGCTTCAGCGCCAACTTTCGATCCTGTCACCGGCGAATCCACGTACTGCACGCCCTTATTCGCCACGCGTTCGGCAAACCTTCGCGTCGCGGCAGGCGAAATCGTGCTGGAGTCGGCTATGATCATGCCATCTGTTAACGACTGTTCGATACCATTGGGTCCAAACAAAACCTGCTCGACCGCCGCGGTATCCGACACGCAGATCCATACGACTTCCGCGCCCTTTGCAGCATCGGCCGGAGAGGATGCTACGCGCGCTCCCTCAACTTCCTTGCCTGCGCTGCGGTTCCAGACACTGACTTCATGTCCAGCTTTTGCCAGATTAGCGGCCATAGGCCGCCCCATTATGCCCAAACCCACAAATGCAACTCGCATCTAAGTCTCCTAGGAAAGAACACTGTGAATTAGAAATGACGCGCTCTGGTGGGTCAAGCTCATTGCTGCAGTTGTAGAATGCACGAGTAGGCATGTGTCAGCTCTTTTGAACTCGAGGGCTGATGAGCAGAAGTAACGGGGAATCGCCGGCGGTCCGGCAAACAGGAACTCAGGCATGCCATGCTGAAAAACGCGCTTAAGAATAAGGCGCTGCGCAAGCGGGCCAAGCAGTTTGGCAAGCTGATCCGGCACTCTGCCATGACGCCGCGCACGGGCGAGGCCCACAAGCCCGTGCTCGTCTCCAACGTCCAGATGGGCGTCACGTTTATCGGCCACGCCAGCTTCTTTCTGCAGATTGGGGGCGAAAACGTGGTCGTCGACCCCAACTTCGCCCGCTGGCTTTTTGTCCTCAAACGGCTTCGCAAGCCCGGCGTGCGCATCCCTGACCTGCCTCCCATTGACGTCGTGCTCATCACGCATGCGCACTTTGACCACTTGCACCGGCCCTCGTTACGAGCCATCGTGCATCACACCAAGCAGTATCGCGGATCAGGCCCGACTGCGGTGGTCCCGGAACATGTGTTTGATCTTGTGTCCGATCTTGGTTTCCGCGATGTCGTTGAATTGAATTGGTGGCGCAGCTACCGCCATCGCGATGTAACCATCACGCACGTACCATCCCGCCACTGGGGTGCGCGCATTTTGCGCGATGCGCACCGCGGATACGGTGGCTACGTCCTGCGCGGCGGCAAGCACTCCATTTATCACGCCGGCGATACTGCGTATTTTTCCGGTTTTCGCGAGATCGGCACTCGTCTCTGCCCGCAGGTCGCGCTCTTGCCAATTGGCGCCTACAATCCGCCGCAGTTCCGCAATGTTCACACCAGCCCCGGTGACGCCACGCGCGCCTTCCTCGATCTGAATTCTCGATGGATGGTTCCCATGCATTACGGAACCTTCCGCCTCTCGCATGAACCCATGGAAGAACCTTTGCAACTGCTTGAACAGGAGGCGGCTGCGGCTGGGGTCAGTGACCGCGTCCTGGTGTTGCCGGAAGGCGTTACCAAGCTGTTCTAAGCTTCAGGCCTGTTAGATTCAGCCTTTCTCGATTTTTCCAACAATTGACATATTTCAACAGTCTGAAGGACTAGAATGCAGCCCCTGAGGAGGTTTTATGTCACAAACAGCCAAAGCAGTTCCTCAAGGATTTCACACTCTTACTCCCCACCTGGTTGTCCGCAACGCCGACCAGGCAATCGAGTTCTACAAGAAAGCGTTCGGCGCAGAAGTCATCGGGGACGTTGCACGAATGCCGAATGGAAAGATCATGCACGCCTTGTTGCGCATCGGGGATTCAAACCTGATGCTCAACGATGAAATGCCGGAGATGGGCGCGCTGGCGCCGGTTTCGGGCAGTTCTTCTGTGACCATTCACATCTATACGCCCGATGTGGATGCGGCTTTCAACCGGGCAACGTCCGCGGGCGCGCAGGTGAGGATGCGTCTTGCAGATCAGTTCTGGGGCGACCGGTATGGAGTTGTGACTGATCCATCCGGGCACAGTTGGTCTCTGGCGGCACACGTGAAGGACCTCTCTCCGGAAGAAATGAGGCGCTCGATGAATGATGCCATGGCGAACATGCCCCCGCGGCAAGCGGAGAGGAAAAGCGCCTAATCCGATCAAACACAAATCCGGGAGGCATGACTTCTGGGTTGTGCCTGCCCGGTTATTTCCCGCGACCTTGCTTTCAAAAACGGCGTTCGTCCGTGTCACGTAACAAGCAAAATTCGTAAGTCTCGTAAATTATTGCCAGTCGGTCCGATTGTGATTGCATCTCTAAGCCTTTCAAACAGCGGATGAGCGTTGAACGTCTTGAGATGAGAGGCAAGGTCCAATCCTTCGGCTCTCGCGCGCACTTTGGTCATCCCGTCTGCAATGGCGCCCGCCGCGGGACTATTGCCGTCAATACCGTCAGAGCCAGCACTCAAGGCGCAAATCGTCTCGCCTCCAATCTTCTCCGCACAATGCAGGGCGAACTGCTGATTGCGGCCACCAACACCACCGTTCTCGACTCGCACCGTTAGTTCGCCGCCGCTGAGCAGGCACACACGGTCATTCGCTTTTCGCAACTCGCGAAGACGCGCCAGAAGGTGATCCGCGGCCCGCGCGTAGTCCCAATCGTCGCAGCTATTGTCTACCTCGACCGTAAACCCCTGCCGCTCGGCTTCGGTCTTTGCGGCGTTCAGCATCACGGCATTAGAAAGCACCGTCCACCAGCGCGCACGGATAAACGCCGGATCATCCGACTTAGGTGTTTCCTCCAGGGCACGCCGCTCGAACAGTTCGACAACGCTGCGCGGGAAGGCACCTTCCGGTCCCAGCAACTTGTACTTGAGCGCGATCGAGGAGCAGTCTGCGACTGTGCTGGAGTCCGGCATCGTCGGCCCGGACGCGAGCGCATCCGGCGTGTTGTCGGGTACGTCAGAGATCAGAATTGAAACCTGTTGCGCCGGATACGCCGCTTGGGCGAGTCGCCCGCCTTTGATCGCGGACAGGTGCTTTCGAATGGCATTGATTTCGCGGATCGGCGCTCCGCAATTCACCAGCGTTCGGTAAGTCGCGACCAGATCCTCTAGCGAGATTTCATCGTCAATCGGTTTCTCCGCGCATGCAGACCCGCCTCCACTGATCAGAAAAATCGCCAGGCATGACTCATTCAGAGTGTTCAGCGACTTCAGCATCGCTTCTGCCGCGTGGATTGAATCTGCATTCGGCAGAGGATGTCCACCCTGAAAATAGCGAAAGCCGCGAACCTGGAACTCTGGGGCAATGGGGCTTGCAACGATACCTTCGAAACGTTCGCCTGTCTGCTCATGAAGCGCAGTAAGCATCGTGTGCGCAGCCTTCCCCAGCGAAATGACGAACACTCGGCTGTAGGAGTTCAGGTCGTACAGGTCTTCGCAAATGCGCAGCACGCCGCGCTCGCACGAGACGTTTCGCGCAAATGCCTCGCCCACACTACTCTCCCGCAACGCATGGTCGAAGATGTGCCGCGCGATTTCTTTCATGGCTGGGTTGATATCATCCGATGCGGATGTCTCGAATCCATGTCTCGACCGCCTCGCGCATCTCGCGTAGTCTGCCCTCAAAAAAATGATCCGCGCTCTCGATGATCACCAGTTTCTTCGGATCCGGCAACGAATCAACGAATGTCTGCAGCTTCTCTCGCGGCCCAAACTGATCGCGGCTTCCGCTGACAAACAGTTTTGGCTTTGAATACGACTTCAAGCAGGACAAATCGTAGGTGCGCTCCTCGACAGGCTGTACCGGAACTCCTAATCCGATGACTGCGACAACGCGATCGTCGTTACAAACGGCTTGCAGCCCCACGGCTGCCCCAAACGAGAATCCCGCGAAGACAATCGGCAAATGGAACTCGCGATTCAGCCAATCGATCGCAGTGCGAACATCCTCGATCTCGCCTTGACCATAGTCGTGCTCACCATGACTCAATCCCGCACCGCGGAAGTTGAATCGCAAGGCGGGAAAGCCGAATCCGTTCAGCGCCTTGATTGCATGGAACACGACCTTGTTGTGCAGCGTGCCGCCGTACACCGGATGAGGATGGCACACCAGCGCGGCGTGCGTGGCACTCTCCGCACCGAGGTTCAGAATGGCCTCAAGCTGCCCGACTGGTCCGTCAAGAAACAGCGAGCGAATGGCTCCAGCGCCCGTATGCATCGCGAACTAGATTACCCCATGGAACCCCATTTCACCGCCGAGCACGCAGAGATCGCAGAGAAAGACTCCTTTCGTTTTTAGAGGAGTAACAGGTCCTGTCGAAGATTTTATGTTTTCTATCCGCGTGAATCTGTGACAAGTGAATTTCTTTGCTCGGCGATCTCGGCGTACTCGGCGGTGAATGTCTTCCGCGAATAGCTCCGATCTAAATCCTGAGTTCGCCCAATTCGCAGCCCCTAAGGTATTCTCGAAGCGCATGGACGTTGTCTCCTTCACGCGTCAACTGATCGATATCGAGTCGACCACCGGCAACGAGGGCCGGGTCGGCAAATTCCTCGCGCAGGAGTTACTCCGTCTCGGCTACGAAGTGAGGGTGACGATTGCTGAGGGCGAGCGCGCAAACCTTTTTGCGACCTCGTCACAAGAGCCGAATCCTGCGGTGGTCTTCTCCACGCATATGGACACGGTTCCGCCCTTCATCCCTTCCTCCGAGGATGCCGACCGCGTTTACGGTCGCGGCGCCTGCGATGCGAAGGGCATCATTGCGGCGCAGATTGCTGCCGCCGAGAAGCTGAAATCGGAAGGGACTCATGTCGGACTGCTGTTTCTTGTCGGCGAGGAGCGCGACAGCCTGGGCGCGAAAGTCGCGAATGAGCAATCCAACAGCTGCAAATTCCTGATCAACGGCGAGCCCACCGAGAACCGCGTTGCCACGGCCTCTAAAGGTGCCCTGCGAGTTGAGTTGACGGCGACCGGCCGAATGGCGCACTCGGCCTATCCGGAATTAGGAGATTCCGCCATCGACAAGCTGGTTGAAGCGCTGCACAGACTGCGCGCGATGAAATTGCCCGAAGATCCCGATGTGGGTCCCTGCACGATGAACGTCGGAATGATCGAAGGGGGCCGGGCGCCGAATGTTATTTCCGACAAGGCTCGGGCGCGTCTCCTCTTCCGCCTTATTG
>JAICWB010000067.1 GCA_025935035.1 Terriglobales bacterium | reverse complement strand
TTCGGAATATCTCGACGATGCCTGCCGCGCACATTTCGCCGAAGTGAAGAAGATCCTCGATGCAGTGGGCGTGAACTATTCCATCAATGATCGCATGGTCCGCGGATTGGACTATTACACGCGTACTACCTTCGAATTTACACACGGCGGACTGGGCGCGCAGAGCGCGCTGCTTGGCGGCGGCCGGTATGACGGTTTGTCTGAAGCTCTAGGCGGCCCGAAGGCGCCGGGCATTGGATTTGCGCTGGGGCTCGATCGATTTGTCCTGGCGTTACAAAGCGAAGCCGGCGATGTCGCGAAGACTAGCGTTGCGGCGCGGGCCTATGTTGCTCCGCTCGGCGATGGCATGAACGCCGCTGCGGCGAATCTCGCGCACGAGTTGAGGGCTGCAAGCGTTGCGGTGGAACTCGGCGACGAATCCTTCCGCCTTAAGAAATCGTTCGAAGCCGCCGAACGCGCGGGAGCGCAGTTCGTGATCATCGTCGGCGAGAACGAAGTGAAGGCCAACGCTTTCGCCGTGAAAGACATCAAGTCCGGCGAGCAGAAAACCATCACGCGTAAAGAGCTGGCGGCATTCCTGAAGTAACGCCCTTCCCTGTTATTCTTAATCTCTAAGTTTTATCCGCTTTGATCTTGCTCTTATCTGTCTTGATCCGCGTTCAAGAGGTTTTGATTTTTTAACTCGCGACTATGAAACTCGATTTTCTCGGCAACCTTCGGCGTACCCACACTTGTGGAGAACTCCGCGCGGCTAACGACGGGCAACAGGTCATCCTTATGGGATGGGTGAACCGCCGCCGCGACCTTGGCAGCCTGATCTTCGTAGACCTGCGTGACCGCACCGGCTTTACACAGGTGGTATTCAACGCCGAGCAGAACAAGTCACTTCACGCGAAGGCCAGCGATCTGCGCTCGGAGTTCGTTGTCGCCGTCAAGGGCGCCGTCAAGAAGCGCGATGGCAACACCATCAATAAGAATGTGCCCACGGGCGAGATCGAAGTCGTGGCTTCTGAATTATTGTTGCTGAACGAATCGAAGACGCCGCCTTTCTCCCCGAGTGATGACGCAAACTCGACCGTTTCCAACGAAGAGACTCGTTTGAAGTATCGCTACATCGACCTGCGGCGTCCGCAGATGCAGGCCAACATTGAATTGCGTCACAAAGTGGCGCTGGCCATCCGCAATGATCTTTCCCAGCGCGGATTCTTTGAGATCGAGACGCCGTTTATGACGCGCAGCACGCCCGAGGGCGCGCGCGATTACCTGGTTCCCAGCCGCGTACATCCTGGACAGTTCTATGCGCTGCCGCAGTCGCCGCAGTTGTTCAAACAGATATTGATGATCTCCGGCTTCGACAAATATTTTCAGATCGTGCGCTGCTTCCGTGATGAGGACCTACGCGCTGACCGCCAGCCGGAGTTCACGCAGATCGACTTGGAGATGACCTTCCCGCAGCAGGATCGCGTGTTCGAGGTAGTGGAAGGATTCTTGACCGCAGCGTTCAAGGCCGCGGGACACGAATTGAAGACGCCGTTCCCGCGCATGACGTACGACGAAGCTATCGCGCAGTACGGCAGCGACAAGCCTGATTTGCGTCTGCCAGCGATGACCGACGTGCGCGAGGCGTTCACGCCCGACCAACTCGCAACTTTGCAGATCAATCCTTCGCTGCCCGTAGTATGCGTGCGCACGCCGAAGGTGGGCGAGCTGTCGCGCAAAGAACGCGACGACCTGAAGACACTCGTCGCCGCGAAAGCAGGAATCAAGACCATTGACGATCTCAAGCGTCTCGAAAAATCATTCCCAGACACCGTCAGCAAGGTACGCGAAAAGTGCGGGGCGCAGGCAGATGATTTCCTTTTGCTCGTGGTCGGCGCGGCAGATGCGAATATCAAACCGGCAGCGCTGTCATCTGCCGCGGGCTCATGGCGCCTAGCGTTGGCGCAGAAGTTCGCTGACAAACATAAAGCTTTCGAACGCACCGGCAAAGTTGACACCGACTACCGCTGGCTCTGGGTCACTGACTTCCCCATGTTCGAGTATGACGATGAGAGCAAGCGCTGGGTCGCAGCTCATCATCCGTTCACCTCGCCGCATGAAAAAGATCTGATCGCAGGCCGGCTGGAGTCCGACCCCGGCGCAGTGCGCGCGCTGGCCTATGACGCGGTGCTCAACGGCATTGAGATGGCGTCGGGCAGCATCCGCATCCACCAGCAAGAGATCCAGCGGCAGATATTCAAGGCCATGGGCATTGAGCGCGAAGAGGCACAACAGCGCTTCGGCTTCTTCCTCGACGCGCTCGAATACGGCACGCCTCCGCACGGCGGCATCGCCATGGGACTCGACCGACTAGTGATGGTGTTGGCCGGCGGCGAAAGCCTGCGCGAAGTGATCCCCTTCCCGAAGACGGCTCAGGCAAAAGACCTGATGGTGGACGCGCCCACGCCGGTAAGCGACGAGCAATTGCAACAACTGGGAATCTCGCTCAAAAGAAAATAGCTGCGTTTCAGCCCGCGAGACGGCCGGATCACGCGCGCCGCAAGACTTTTGCGAACCTCTTGCCGGATGAAGCTGCCTCGTCCCAGAAAATGACAGAACCGCCGCCACCATTTACTATTCTGGCGTGAAATCCACCCATTTTCGCTTCCGCAATCCTCTTATCCACGCAGCAAGTTGCGCTTTGCTGCTCGCGTTTGTTGTCCCCAGTGTTGCTGCCGACAAGAAACTTGCTACGCCGCCACCGGATGCGGTGAAGGCTATCAACCCCACCACGCTCAAAGAGCATCTTGAGTTCCTTGCGTCTGACCAGCTTGGTGGCCGCTACACGCTTTCACCGAGTTTCGCCATCGCGGCGCAATATCTCGCCACGCGTTTGAAGGCATACGGTTACAAGCCGGCCGGCGACAACGGATACTTCGAGACTTTCGACCTGCTGCAGATCAAAGCCGATCCCGAAAAGACCAGCGGCACGTTGACGGTGAACGGGCAACAGACTCCGCTAGCGTTCGGCGACATTCTTAATGGCGGCTCGAAAGGCGGCGAGTTCTCCGGCGGCATCGTTTTCGTTGGCTATGGAATCTCTGCGCCACGCCTGAAACATGACGATTACGCTAACGTCGATGTGAAAGGCAAATGGGTCATCACCGTGCGCGGAATCCCCGGCGGCATCGATTCCTCCGCCGTCACCGATGACGAGCAAGGCAACGGCGCGGCTAAAGCGCACGGCGCCATCGGCTTTATCACAGTGCCGACCGGCAATTTCTTGAACATGATGCGCGGCAACCCAGACGCCATCAAACGGCGCGCGGCTACGCAAGAGACTGTTCGCCTCGCCTACAACAATGCAGACCGTTTGCCCGCAGTCACTGCCGGCCCGGCGCTGGCTGACAAACTGTTTCCGCTCATCGGCGAAACATCAGAAAGCATGTCACAGAAAGCAAACAGCCACGGCGAATTCACTCCAAAAGACCTGGGTGCCACGCTTGCGGTGAACATCGGACTCAACGTCACTACGGTGAAGAGTCAGAACGTGTGCGGCATTCTGGAAGGCACCGATCCGTCGCTCAAAGATACATACGTGATCTTGAGCGCGCACTACGACCATTTGAAGACCGGCGCCAATGGCGAGATCTATCACGGCGCAGACGACGACGGCTCCGGCACGGCCACGGTGTTGAACATAGCGCAAGCCATGGCGATGCATCCGGCAAAGCGGTCCATCTTCGTGATCTTCCACGCGGGTGAAGAACTCGGCCTGCTGGGTTCGCTGTACAACTCTGACCATCCGGCAGTGCCGCTCGATAAGACGATGGTGGACCTGAACATTGACATGATCGGCCGCAGCAAGCCGGCGGGCGACACCAATGAAAAAGACAAGGAGCTGACTGACCCGAACACTATCTATGTGATCGGCGCCAATCGCATCAGCAGTGAGTTGAATGAGATCAGCGAGCAGACTGACAAAGATTTTGAGAACGTGAAATTCGACTACCTGCTCAATGACCCCAATCATCCCGAACGCATCTACTACCGCTCAGACCACTGGAACTATGCCAAACACGGCGTGCCCATCATCTTCTATTTTGATGGTGTTCACGTGGACTATCACCAGCCGACCGACACGGTGGACAAGATTGACTTCGACAAGATGACCAAGGTCGGACGGTTGGTCTACGAGACGGGATGGCGACTGGCGAACCTTGACCACATGTTGAAGAAAGATGTGGCGGCGCAGGCTGCCGCAAAGTAGTTTTGGTTTTTTGCAGCGAAGCGATTTGGTAAGCGTTGAGGAACCTTATATACTTAAAGGTTCCTCAACGTTTTTTCTTTTAGGTCCCCAGAAAATTGACGCCTACATCTCCCGTTTCCGCCAGCTTCCGCCTGTCCAACCGGCTTCAGCAAGTCGGTTTTTCTGACATTGTCCAGATCCGCAACAAGGTGATGGACCTTCGCGCCCAAGGTAAATCAGTATTCCAGTTCGAAGGCGGCGAGCCGTATCTACCCACGCCGCAGCACATAAAAGATGCGATGACGCGCGCTCTGGCTGAGAACAAGACACGCTATGCGCCTTCCAGCGGCATCATGGAATTGCGCATGTCCATTGCGAAAAAGGTGAATGCGCGAAATCGCATTCCTGCCGCGGTGGAGGATGTTCTGGTGGTGAACGGCGGTATGCAGGGTTTGTTCGCGGGCTTCCAGAGCGTGCTCGATCCAGGCGACGAAGTGCTGATGTTCTCTCCTTTCTGGACTCCGATAAAAGACCTGATCGCATTTTGTGAAGCGAAACCTATCTTTGTAGGCACAGCCGAGGCGCGGGAGCACGGGATCGCAAAAACGCTTGGAAAGCACCGCACGTCACGCACGCGAGCGCTCTATTACAACTCGCCGCAGAACCCGAGCGGCGTGGTGTTTGACCGAGTCGAAGCCGAGACCGTGGCAAAATTCGCCATCGAGCATGACCTGATCGTGATCGCCGACGAAGCTTATGAAGACCTCGTGTATGACGAGGACCATGTCTCCATCGCTTCCCTGCCGGGGATGTATGAGCGGACCATCACTTCGTTCACGCTTTCCAAGTCGTATTCGATGACAGGCTGGCGCGTGGGTTATGTCATCGCCAAAGAACCATGGATGACCGGGCTGCGTAAGGCGACACTCTATTCGACGAACGGCGTTTCGACGCCGTCGCAATGGGCGGCTCTGGCTGCGGTTGAAACTCCCGTTACTGTTTTCGAGGACATCCGGGCCGGGTACAAACAGCGGCGCGACTTGCTAATTGATGGATTGAACTCGCTCGGCCTTCGCTGTGAATCTCCCAAAGGCGCATTTTACGCATTCCCTGACGTGACGTCGATCGATGGCGACAGCCGCAAAGCCGCCGCGAAGCTGCTGGAAGTGGCCCAGGTCGCTACGGTACCGGGAGTGGTCTTCGGACAAGCCGGCGAAGGCCATCTTCGTTTCTCGTTCTCAACGGGGCTGGACGTTATCGAAGCGGGCATCGATTCCATGCGGCGCAAGTTGTAGTGACCGCGTGCGCCTGTGCCGCCAACTCATGTAGCCGAACCAGACACCGAGCATGACGGTGAGCGTCGCGCACGCCCAACTGATGGCAAGCGGCATCGAGCGAGTGATCTTCCAAACCACCACCGTAACGTCTCCGCTTAACGCCAGCGCCAGGGGCACTAATGCGATGAGCAGCATGCGGCTGGCAAAATGCACAAACTCTTCCGTATCTTCGCCGCCAAGCACGATGCGGTGATAGGCAGCCGGGGCGATAAGAAACACAGCGCAGACGGCGCTGCACAGCAGGCTGGCCAGATGCAAAATGCGTAGCGATTGCGGCAACGCGTCAAACCCGCTGGCGAGGACAATGATGAATTGAAATCCCAGGGTCGCCTGGACACCGGGCAGCGCGATACGCGTTTCGACGAGGACCTGCTTTACCCGGTCCTTTAACTCAATGGGTTCCTCTTTGCTCATGGGGTCCGGCCGCATTTGCGACTCCTTGCGTTTGTAGTATTCCAAGGCGTACCAGAAGAACATCGCGAAAAGCAGCATCGCTGATCCCAAGACCCAACTTCCTGTTGGCGAAAGGACCCGCGACGACGCGAGCGTGAGATCAAGGCACATGGCGGCGGTGAATGGGAGCAGTCCCCATTCGATCATTTTCTGGATGTAGCAATGAAGCTGCTTGGGGTCGCCGCCTTTTCCGGCGATCCAATTGAAAGAAAGCGGCGCCAGCATGAGGGTGAGCGCCAGGATCAGGAATGACAGAGACGCGAGCATGAGGTGCTGCATCACGGGCGATAACCGTGAGAAGGCGTCCTCAAAAACGGCGCGGTAATCGAAGCCGATCAGCACCTGTATGCACAGCATCAGGATGCGGTCTTCATTGAACGCATTCTCGAGCTTGTTCTTCAGCGCGGCCACTTACGATTGGATGCTTGTGGCCTTCGCCGTTTTGTTAACGTGCGCCGATTTACGACTGGAGACCTTTTTTCCACTTCCTATTGCGTTAAAATTGCATCGAACGAGGGTAGCGGGAGCGAGTGTCCCCGGACCGACGAGTGAGCCCTTTCCTGGTCCGCCCGCGCTGAATTCATTCCTTAGGAGCTAGAGAATGCCCACTGATAAACAGCCTCGTAACAGCGCTGCTAAAAAGACCACGACAGGGATCAGCAAGGTGCCGACCACTTCGGAACCCGTCTCCACCGCCACGCCGACCTCCGGCACGGCCCGCAACTCCGTGATCGACGGTAATGGAGCTTCTGACCTCGACGAGATCCGCAAGCGAGCGTATGAGCTTTATGAAGAAGATGGACGCCAGGATGGCAAGCATGAAGACCACTGGCTTCGCGCGGAGTCTGAGGTTCGCGAGCGCAGCAATGGTAAGAGCAAGCCCGGCAGCCAAAGTGACAAGAGCAAGCAGCGCATCGCGTAGTTCTCAGTGAACGATCGACTCGAGGGCGGCGATCTCGCCGCGCATATAAAAGGGCTGCCGTGTGGCCGCCCTTTCTACGAACGCCGGAAGATCAAGCCCATTCGCGCTTCGGCATCTGAAGGACTTTGCCTGTATCTTGGCCGAAGTCCGTCATGCCGGTGATAACTGTTTCAACCAGCGCGGCGCCGCGAAAATACTTAGCTTCGTCTTCGTCACCGAATGCGAGAAATGTGGGCATGGTGGCGGTGATGCCGGCGAGACCGGCATCGATCTTGCCATGCGTCTCAAAGCTGATCATGGGCTTCACGCCGCCGGGATAGTCGGTCAGCATTGAATTCGCCAATGCTGCGCCCGCACAAGAGAATGCCGCGATAGAAGCACGCTTGTTGCTCTTCCAGAAGAACGCGCCCATGGTAAGAAATGCGCCGGCTACAGCGTAGTCGAGTACGGCATGTACCCCCGGCTTGATGACCTTCGGAAGTCTGTCTGTTACGGCTTGAGTCGCTAGGCCTGCCAATGCCATGAGATTTTCCTTTCCTGCGGGTTTCTTATGACAGATGCAGGCCCCTCCCAGCGGGTTCGCCCACTAAGCATTCTTGCGGGCGGCCACTCGCGCCATCAACACGTCTAAAGCCGCCTTAGCTTTGGTGTATTCCTCGGGGGAGATCTTGTTCTCAAGCCGCTCGGTTTCAAGCTGGAACAATTCGTCCTTCAGCAGTTGCTGAGTGTCGGCGGGGCTGCTTTTTGCGCCGCCAGAATTTGGGCCCATGGTGTAAGCCGCGCCCGCAACCAGGACGATCGCAACGGCTCCGATGAGCCACCAGCGATATTTGTACAACGGATCAGGCGTGTTCGTCGGCTCGCCCAATCCACCGCCGGGTTTGGCTTGTGACTCGGCGGAGCCTTGCTGCTGGGCGCCGTTTTGGTCATTGCCATTGTCGAGCGGCACGGAGCCGGTGCCGGAGACGGTGAACCCTACGTTGGCGGACGCGGGAATGTTCTGCGCCACGAAGACCTGCATGCCGGCGTCCTCGCCTTTCGCCTCAAGCTTCGAACCCGCTGCCGGAGTCAGTTGCATTGACTTTGGCACGCTCACGGCAAAGTTGTCAGTAGCGCGCAGGATGACAGGCGCCACTTTTGCTTGTCCGCTGTACGGCATGGTGTAGGCGATTTGGAAGCGCGTCTCGCCCGGCCGGATGGGAAACAGAAACGTGTAGTGGTTCTTCTCGCTTGTGGGCACCGGCGGAGAATTCACCGGCATGCCTCCGGGGCCGGCGGCGAGCGATTGTGTCACCTTTGCGCCATCCGGCAGCACGATCTCAAAACTCTTCGCGCCCATCAGTGTCTTTGGCGGCTGTGACGCATTATTCATGCTGAACATCTCGACCACTCGCATGGTGCTGCTGTCCGCTTCCACGCGCATCACGTCAATGGACTGGGAGACGTTCGGCAATGTTTCCGCGGAATCGTACACGTCAACATCCACCTGCGTGGTCCCGGCGGGCGCAGGCTTGTGGTAGTTCACATTCGCATGGTTCACGCGGATGAGGTGCGGATCCTGCGAGTCAGCGAAATGCAGCGTGTATTTACCCTGAGAGTCCGTCTTGGTACGCGTGAGTTCCTGCATCGTCTGTTTCAGCTCAATGAGGATGACATCGTCGCCCGCAGATGGCTTGTTGGTGGTCTTGTTCGTGACGGTGCCGTGGATGTCAGCGGCAAATAGCGGCGCGGACAACATGAGCAGCGACGCAAGAGTTCGGCGCATGGTCGTATAAGTTTTCAATTGGTTGGATTTCATTTCCGGCGTTCTAGTGTATCCATCTCCGCAAGCACGCGCGCGGCTTCGTCTTCGAGACCGGCGCGCATCTCGGCGTAATCCGCCTCAGGGAATTTTCCAGCGTTGTATTCAAAATTCAGGTCGCGAAGATTGTCGTAGATGGCTTCCTTGCGCTCGCGCAAATATGCAAGTCGGGATTTTTGCTCGCCGTGGGCGAGATCGCGCGCCGGCGCGAAGACATAGACGAACAATCCGGCGGCGAAGAGCGCGCATGCGGCGTAGATCATAGTTCGGTGTCCTGGCGTATGCGCTTGCGCCTTTCTTCCAGTTCCGGGTCGTCGATCTTTCCGGCTTTTGTTTCCAGTGGCACGTGCCGCCATTTGCGAACGATGATGGTCACCAGCCCGAGTCCCAGCGCGAAGGTGGCGTAGGGCGTGATCCATGCCACGCGGTCGAAGCCATTCATTGTCGGCGCGGCGAGCACGATCGGGCCGTATTTCTGCACGAAGATATCGAGCACGCCATCATCAGATGAATTCTGTGCCATGCCGGAAGATAGTTCATGCCTCATTCCATCCGACGAAGGACAGCCGACGTGATTGCACTCAAGCAATATCTGGTTGCAGCCGCAGGTACACATGAGGCGATGGCCAAGCTTCTCAAAGCGCGCAGCAGAGGAGTCGGAACCGACGGCACTGAACGCGAGCGCAAAAATAAAAATGATTTGGAGTAGGCGTTTCAATCGCCCACCTCAACGTGCGCGGGATGCGGTTGACTCACGCTGTTCCCGTTCTCTTCAGCCGCATGGCCAGCCGGCGCGATCTTGCGCGGCGCAGCGCGCTCGGGCGGCAGGTTGGGCACAAGAGCGACCAAGGTGCCGATCACTGTCACGATCACGCCTGCCCATATCCAACTCACCAGTGGATTCAAATGCGCTTTGATGATGGGATGGTCGTTGTCCTGATTGCGCCCGGCATAAACCAGATATAGGTCCTCAGCGATGGTGCTGTGCAGAGCGACCATCGTCGCCGGCTGCTGGTTGGCTTTGTAGAAGCGCTGCTCGGGATACATAGTGCCCATCTTCTTGCCGTTCTTGTACACGTCAAGCACAGCCATCTCGCTGCCGTAATTCGGATTGTCATCCTGCGTGTAGTTCTGGCACACGAGCGTGTATGGCCCAATGGTCATCTTGTCGTGGAAGCCGAGTTCCTGCTCGTTGGTCTGGTTGAACGCCGCCCCGGCAAATCCGATGCAGAACACGATCACGCCGTAGTGGACGATGTATCCGCCGTAGCGCCTCGTGTTGCGCCGGGTTAGTTGCGTCACGGATGCCGGCCAGCTCAGCCCAGTGTGATTGCGGATGACGCGCGCGCCGCGATAAAACTCTGAGGTGATGCTGGCGAAAACGAGCACGGCGAGTGAAATCGCCATCATGGAATACAAGTTAGCCCACTCGCGCCATGGCTTCATTCCGCCGACGGTCAAAACAATCGCTGTAAGCAGCGCCAGTGCTGCGGGAATCGCGAAGTTGCGCTTTACACTCTCAAACGAGGTACTCCGCCACGCCAGCAGCGGGCCGATGGCCGTCAACAGCAATAGGAACAACCCAATGGGGATGTTCACATTGTTGAAAAACGGCGGCCCCACTGTGACCTGATGCCCTTGCACAGCCTCAGAGATCTTTGGGAACAAAGTTCCCCATAACACCGCGAAACATGACGCCAGTAGCACTAAGTTGTTGAACAGGAAACTCGACTCGCGCGAGACTAATGATTCGAGTTTGTTCTCACTCTTCAAGTGGTCACGGTTCTTAATGTAGAAGAACAGGCACGTGGCGAAGATTATTCCCAGAAACCACATGAACCACGGACCGATAGTCGATTGCGCGAATGCATGCACCGAACTCACCAAGCCGCTACGCGTGAGAAATGTTCCGAAGATCGAGAGCAGGAAGGTGATGAAGATGAGCCACACGTTCCAAACTTTCATCATTCCGCGCTTTTCCTGCATCATGACCGAATGCAGAAATGCTGTGCCAGTGAGCCACGGCAGCAGTGACGCATTCTCGACCGGGTCCCATCCCCAGTAGCCGCCCCAGCCGAGGACCGAATACGCCCAGTGCGCGCCCAGGAAGATGCCGCAGGTGAGAAAGAGCCATGCCACCATCGTCCACTTGCGCGTGACGGTGATCCACTTCTCACCCGGATACCGCATGATCAACGCGCCCAGCGCAAATGCGAACGGCACTGCCATGCCTACGTATCCGAGGTACAGCATGGGGGGATGAATGACCATCTCGGGATATTGCAGCAGGACGTTCAGTCCATTTCCGTCCGGCGGCACAGGGCCGGAGACCAGGGAAAACGGATGGGCGGCGAAATTGATCAACAGCAGGAAGAAGAATTGCACCGCTGCCAGGATCACGGATGCATACGCGGTAAGCTTCACGTCCACACGATGCTTCACGCGGACCACCAAAGCGTAAGCAGAGAGCAACAACGCCCAGAACACCAGCGAACCTTCTTGTCCTGACCAGAGCGCGGCGAACTTGTACGGGATCGGCAGCGCGATGTTGCTGTGCTCGCGAATGTACGCGAGGGAGAAATCATTGTTCAGTACGGAAACGACCAACACAGCGGCTGCGGCGGCTACGGCAATAAATGTAGCGATGCCCGCGCGGCGCGATGTCTCTGCCAGGCGGTCTGCGCGCGGCCCGGCGTACAGCGCCAGGCCGCCGGCGGCGAACGCGTAGAAGCTCAATACCAGCGCGAGGATAAGCGCAAAACTGCCGAAATCTGCCATGAGGAATAGGGGCTAACGCATCATTGTTTCAAACTATATGTATTGTGCGCAAATGCTTTAGCGAAGACAGTGATGCAGGTCACACACCTTTGGTCTTGGCGCAGTTCTAGCTAGGCCGCAGCCTGTCAGGTAAAATCCAGCTTTACATGTCGCAACCGGCCACCCAACCTACCATCAGCAGCGCTGCGAAACTGGAAAGCGCGCTGCGCAGCATCATTCGCGGTAAAGACGATGTCGTCCGTCTCGCCGTCGTCGCCGTGCTGGCGCGCGGACACCTTCTCATTGAAGGCGTGCCCGGCGTGGGCAAGACAACTCTCGGACATGCCCTAGCCCGCGCCATCAATTGCAATTTCAATCGCGTACAGTTCACTTCAGACATGCTGCCGAGTGACGTGTTGGGCATCAGCATTTATTCGTCACTGGAACAAAAATTTGAGTTCCGCCCCGGCCCGGTCTTCACCAACGTTCTTCTCGCCGACGAGATCAACCGCACCACACCCAAGACGCAATCCGCGCTGCTGGAATCGATGAGCGAGAACCAGGTCACGGTTGACGGACAAAGCCATCCCCTTCCGCAGCCCTTCATCGTGATCGCGACGCAGAATCCTGTGGAGCACCATGGAACTTATCCTCTGCCGGAGTCACAGATGGACCGCTTCATCATGCGCGTGAAGATGGGATATCCGGAATCGGCCAGCGAGCGCGAGATCCTGCGCGCCACCGCGGGCGCCGCCCGGCTCGAAGACCTGCGTTCCGTCGTCACCGGTGAAGAAGTTTTGGCCATGCAGGATGCCGTCGAGAAAGTCCGCGTCGATGATTCGCTGCTCGACTACGCGCTGGCCATCGTGAAGAAGACGCGCGAGTCAGATTGTTTCTCGCTCGGCGTCTCACCACGCGGCTCACTGATGCTGTATCGCGCGGCTCAAGCGTTGGCATTCCTCGAAGGCCGCAACTTCACTACGCCCTCTGACTTCAAGACGCTGGCTATGCCAGTCTTCGCGCACCGCGTAGTCGTGGACGCCCGTTACTCTTCCACACTCAAGAAGACCGAGCAAGCGGACAAGCTGCTGGCGGAGATTGTGGAGACGGTGAGCGTTCCGGTTTAGCAGCGCCGAGCAGCTAGCATCGAGCATTGAGCACCAGCTTGTCGTTCTGAACGCGCTTTCTGCAGTTTGTCATCCTGAGCGCGCTTTTGCGCGAAGGATCCCTACGATTCCCCAAAGAAGCTGCTATAACTTCTTACGCAAACCGATCGGGCGGAAACTTGATGCTCGGTGCTCGATGCTAGGTGCTTAATGAAAACAGTCCTGCTGCTCCTCACACTCGCCACCCTCGCCTTCGCCCAACAACCCGCTCCCATCTCGGACTTCATCCGCACCAAATCTGCCGTCATCGCGCTCGAGCACATCCGCGTCCTCGACGGCACCGGCGCGGCCGCTAAAACTGACCAGACTATCGTCATCTCTGGCGGAAAGATCGCAGGCATTGGCGCAAGCGGAACCGTGCAAGTGCCTGCAAACGCCGAAAAGCTCGACCTCACCGGATACTCCGCTCTTCCCGGCCTCGTGGGCATGCATGACCATCTTTTTTATCCCGCGGGCGGCGGACTTTACCACGACATGCCGTACAGCTTCCCGCGTCTCTACCTCGCGATGGGCGTGACTTCGCTCCGCACTACCGGCGCGGTGGAACCGTATTTCGACCTTGAGCTCAAAAAAGGTATCGATCAAGGGAAACTTATTGGCCCGAAGATGAACGTGACCGGACCGTACATCGAGGGCGAAGGGTCATTCACGCGGCAGATGCACGCGCTCAAGGATGCTGAGGACGCCACTCGCACCGTCGCTTACTGGGCGTATGAGGGCGTGGGTTCATTCAAGGT
>JAICWB010000341.1 GCA_025935035.1 Terriglobales bacterium | reverse complement strand
TGTCGCGTGCTTGAGCCGCTGCAACAACACACCGCAACCGATGACTTCGTCATCAGGATGCGCCACCACGGCGAGTGTGCGTCCAAATTTGGTTTCAATATCAGACATCAAGGGCGACTGGGGTAAGGCAGCAACTCCCGCCTAAGTGATTGGTTGGATGCACGTTATCAGCGTCATGGGTGCCCCACCTGCGCGCATTTCACAGGTGGGTGAAAGTGCGGTACAGCGGCTCAAATTTTATTTCTAAACCGAAAACCGACGACCGATAACCGACAATGGCCTCATATATACTGCTCGCTCCCCATGCATCCACTGCAGAAATCTATCCAGAAGTTCTTTGCGGAAGGCCCGGCCATTTCCGATGCCGTTGAGGCCAATCGTGTCTTTCGCGACTTCCGGGCCGCTCTCACTAACGGCGAGATCCGCGCCGCTGAACGGTCACCGGATGGTTCTTGGCGCGTAAATGCCTGGGTGAAAGAAGGCATTCTGCTGGGATTCCGCCTGGGCGAGCTCACCGAGACGGGCGATTCCAAGGTGCTCAGCTTCGTGGACAAAAGCACTTTCCCTGTCCACCACTACAATCTCGCTGACCGCGTGCGCGTGGTGCCCGGCGGGTCGTCCATTAGGATGGGCGCTTACCTCGCGCCGTCCGTGGTCTGCATGCCGCCCATGTTCGTAAACGTCGGAGCTTATATCGACGAAGGTTCCATGATCGATTCCCACGCACTCGTCGGCTCTTGCGCGCAGTTGGGAAAGCGCGTGCATTTGAGCGCCGCGGCCCAGGTGGGTGGAGTGCTTGAACCTGTGAATGCAGCACCCGTGATCGTTGAAGATGATGTTTTAGTCGGCGGTAATTGCGGAATCTACGAAGGCACGCTGGTTCGCGCGCGCGCCGTGCTCGGCTCCGGCGTAATCCTTACGCGTTCCACACCTCTATATGATGTGCCGCGCGGTGAGGTCTATCGCGCAACCGCCGACAAGCCTCTAACTGTTCCGGAAAACGCTGTCGTCGTTCCGGGCTCGCGCGCCATCACCAAAGGCAAAGCCGCGGAATGGGGCTTAAGCGTCTACACGCCAGTCATCGTGAAGTATCGGGACGACAAGACCGACGCATCCGTTGAACTCGAGGACCTGCTCCGGTGAGCCACACGCCTGTCCAGCGCAATCTCTTGATCGCGACAATCGCCGCAGCCACCATCGCCGCATTTCTCACAGTCGGCGCGGAGTACGGTCTCGGCATTCCGCACGATGCGCTCATGTTCGTGCGCTGGTTTGCCATTGGCATCGGTTGCGTTTACGCCTATAAACGCCGCTCGCTTACCACGTGGATCATCATCAGCATGTTCATCGGCGTAGAGTTCGGACACGACTTCCCCCGCTGGGCCATCGGGCATGATCCCGCCGTTCCCCTCGCCAAGGGAGCGCCCGAACCCTTCAGTGCGAAGACGCTCGGGCAGATATTCCTGAAGTTGATCAAGGCCATCATCGCGCCATTGATCTTCAGCACGCTCACCGTAGGCATCGCCGGACACTCCGACCTCAAACAGGTCGGCCGCATGGGCATCAAGGCCCTGATCTATTTTGAAGTGGTCACTACGATCGCGCTCTTCATCGGGCTCGGCGCCATCAATCTCTCCAAAGCCGGCGTCGGCGTGCAGCAACCCGCCATACCTCTGGAAGAAGTCAAGACGGTCAAGCAATCTCCTGCAGACATCGTCCTGCACATCTTCCCGGAAAACATTGCGAAATCCGTAGCCGAAGGCGAAGTGCTGCAAGTGGTGGTCTTCAGCATCATCTTCGCCGCCGGCCTGGCGATGTTGCGCGAAGAAAAACGCCGCCCGCTGCTTACGGTTCTCGAAAGCCTCAGCGAGACCATGTTCAAGTTCACGAACGTGGTGATGCTCACCGCGCCTGTCGGTGTAGGCGGCGCCATCGCCTACACCGTAGGACAGATGGGTTTTGGCGTGATGCGCAATCTCTTTATGTTGCTCGTCACGCTTTACGTTGCGCTCATCGTTTTTGCTCTCGTTGTGCTTCTTCCCATCGCTCTCATCGCTCGCGTGCCCATCAAGCGCTTCCTCAAAGCGGTTGCCGAGCCGGCCTCTATCGCCTTCGCCACCGCAACATCAGAAGC
>JAICWB010000164.1 GCA_025935035.1 Terriglobales bacterium | reverse complement strand
GATGGTGCTGGAATCGGCGACGATCGCACCCTTCTGCAAGCCTTCGATCGCGCCGTCTTTCCCGAATAAGACTTCTTCCACGGCTTTCGTATCAGAGACGCACAGCCATACCACTTCAGCGCCTGTCGCCGCTTCACGCGGGGTCTTCGCCATTTTCGCGCCGGGCACTTCTTTACCGGCGGAACGATTCCAAGCCGTTACTTCATTGCCTGCTTTCACCAAGTTAGCGGCCATGGAGTGTCCCATGATGCCTAAGCCTAAAAATGCGACTTTCATCTTTGCTCCTTTTCTTATTACGCGATCAGCCACCAACGGCAGTTGTGAAATCCTGGATGGTCTTTGTCGGGCGTATCTTCCAGCGTGCGCTTCTCGAACAATTCGCGTACGCTCGCGGGAAGTTTTGCCGCCAACCCAAAGCGCGCCGCGATCTCATAACACTCTTCTGCTGAATCCGCGTCTGGCATGGTCGGCCCGCACGCCACTTGCGGCGGGTCAACGCCTGTGGTGTCAAAAATAATGGACACCTGCTGCGTTTGCGGCGATCCGACGGCCATTGCCATGCGTCCGCCTTTGACCGCGGAAAGATGTTTCAAGATGGCGCGCGCTTCCCCCGGCGCCGCTTCTGATTCCGCCAGCACTTTATATGTGTCGGCGAAGTCTTGCAGCGTTATCGAATGATCGATGGGAGCTTCCACCATGGCCGAACCTGCGCTGATCAGATAGATCACTAGGGCTTTCGCGTCCAATGCCGACAGCGATCTCATAATAGCGCCGGCCGCGCGCAGAGACTCGGCATTGGGCAGTTCATCGCCGCCGTGGAAATAGCGAAAGCCGGCGACTTGTGCGCGTTGTGCGCATTCGGGCGCAGAAACGATTCCGGCCCCTAACGGACCTAATTGCGCTGCCATGGCTTCACACATCTCATGTGACGTCCTTCCAAACGCTACTATCAGCACACGTGAATAGCTGTCCACGTGGTAGAGGTCATCACATACGCGCAGCACGCCCCGGCTGTATTGCACGTGGCGCTCGAACGCGGAAGCAACACTCATGCCTGGCTGCGGCCCAGGGGCGACGGGCTTGATGCGAAGTGCTCCGCCACCCACTCTTCCAGCGCGGCTTGCATCAGGTTCAGCTTGCCGACAAAGAAATGATCTGCGCCCGGCACGATGACAAGTTTTTTCGGCTCGACGGCATTGGCGAAAGCTTCTTTCAATGCCGACTCGGGTGAATACTGGTCCTGGCTGCCACTGATGAAAAGCTTGGGCGCGGTGCAGCGCGAAAGAAACTCATATTTATAAGCGCGGCCCTCGACCGATACCGGCGTGCCCAGGGAAATCTGCCCCACGACGCGCGCGTCGCCGCATGTTGCTTTAAGTCCCGTGGCCGCGCCGAACGAGAAGCCACAAAAAATGATGGGCAGATGAAATTCCTGCTCCAGGAAATCAAGCGCGGCGCGGACATCGTCGCGCTCGCCACGGCCTTCGTCATGGACTCCGCCGCTCAGGCCCGTTCCGCGAAAATTGAAACGAAGCGCGTGAAAGCCAAACTTCGTCAGCGACTTCATTGCGTTGTACACAACCTTGTTGTGCATTGTGCCGCCGAAAAGCGGATGAGGATGGCACACCAAAGCAGCGTGCGTAGCGTCATGCGCGCCAACGTTGAGCAATGCCTCGAGCTGGCCGACGGGGCCCTTGAGCATCAGGCTCTTGATCTCACCCGCTTTGTATTCGCCACTCATGTGAACTCCACATTGTAAATTGATTCGTAGTGTTGCAAGTCGAAAGCTGACAGCCGATAGCTGACGGCGCTTTTGTTATGCTCTTAACGTGACTCCTGAACGCGTCTTCCAACTCGTCCGCCAGCTGATTGACATTGAATCCGTTACCGGCAACGAGGCCGAAGTAGGCGAGTTTCTTCTAAAGCAACTCCGAGCTCTTGGTTTTGACGCGGAAAAGATGCCAGTCACAGACGCCCGATTCAACGTCTATGCCACTGTCCCAGGCGTGAAGCCGCACGTTGTCTTCTCGACGCACATCGATACAGTGCCGCCATTCATTCCCTCATCGGAAGACGCGGACAAGATCTATGGTCGCGGCGCCTGCGACACTAAAGGGATAACTGGAGCCATGCTTCACGCGGCAACTCGTTTGCTCGCAGAGAAAGCGCCGATCGCTCTGCTCTGGGTGGTGGACGAAGAGCGCGACAGCGCTGGAGCCCATGTCGCCAATGATTCCCCTCTGAATCCCCGGGCGAAATTCCTGATCAACGGAGAGCCTACCGAGAACAAGATCGCGGTCGCGTCGAAGGGCTCGCTTAAAGTCATCGTTACCGCTCGCGGACGCATGGCGCACTCCGCTTATCCTGAACTGGGGGACTCCGCTATTGAAAAGCTTCTCGAAGCGCTTGAACGCATCCGCGCGGTGAAACTGCCTGTCAATCCCGAAGTCGGTCCGACCACGATGAATATCGGCATCATCGAGGGTGGACGCGCGCCCAACGTGATCCCTGACTTTGCCCGCGCGCAGATCCTGTATCGCCTGGTGGGCCCGGCGGGCCAGCTAAAAAAAGACATTGAAGACAGCGTTCGCGACATCGCCGGCGTACAAGTGGACGCGGAAGTGAACAACGTCTTCATCAAGCTCAGAACATTCGAGGATCTGCCGACATTCGTGGCCGCCTACACGACTGACATTCCCGCGCTCTCCAATTGGGGCGAACCCATTCTCTTCGGTCCGGGCTCCATCCACGTAGCGCACACCACGGGCGAGTTCATTAGCAAGAAAGAATTGCTGGCCGCCGCAGAGGCCTATTACTCCATGGCCAGGAAACTCGTTGCACAATGAACTCTCTCGAACACGCATCGTCCGCTTATCTTCGTTCCGCCATGCATCAGCCCATTCGCTGGCATGAGTGGGGTGAGGCCGCATTCGCCGCCGCCAAGGAACAAGACAAACCTATCCTGCTGGACATTGGCGCGGTCTGGTGTCACTGGTGCCACGTAATGGACCGCGAGTCGTATGACAACGAGCACATCGCAGCGTTGATCAACGAACATTTCATCGCCATCAAAGTCGATCGCGACGAGCGGCCTGACGTTGATGCCCGCTACCAAGCGGCGGTGCAAGCCATCAGCGGTCAAGGCGGCTGGCCGCTCACGGCATTCCTCACGGCGGATGGCCGTCCATTTTTCGGCGGCACGTATTTCCCGCCTGACGACCACTACGGACGCCCCGGCTTCGCGCGCGTGCTCAAGAGTATCGCCAACGCATACAAAGAGAAACACAATGAAGTGATGGAATCCGCCGATAGCGTGATGGGCGCGATCGAACATCAGGAAGCCTACGCGGGTAGGTCGGGAAACATCGAACCCGCGACCATTACGAACATCATCGATTCGGCTCGTAAGATGTTTGACCGTCACAATGGCGGCTTCGGTGATAAGCCAAAATTTCCGCACTCGCCGGCGCTTGACCTCGTCATAGATGAATTTGCGCGCACGCAAGATGAAGAGCTCGCGGTCATCATTGACACCACTCTCGAGAGGATGGCCACCGGTGGCGTCTATGACCAGCTCGCCGGCGGATTTCACCGCTACTCAGTAGACGAGCGCTGGATCGTGCCGCACTTCGAGAAAATGTCTTATGACAATTCCGAATTGCTGAAGAATTACGTGCACGCATGGCAGGCCACCGGCAGCCCGCTGTTCTCCGCTATCGCGCAGGACATCATCCGCTGGACCGATGAATGGCTGAGCGACCGCGAACGCGGTGGCTTTTATGCATCGCAAGATGCCGACATCAACATGGACGATGACGGCGACTACTTCACCTGGACACTCGACGAAGCCCGAACCGTTCTCACAGCAGACGAACTCACGGTCACCGCCGCTTATTACGACATCGGCGAAGTGGGCGAGATGCACCACGATCCGCATAAGAACGTCCTCTTCGTAAAAGAGACCATGGACGTGATCGCGGAGAAGAGTGGCCGTGCCGAGGATGAAGTGCTTGCATTGCTTTCTTCCGCGCGCAAGAAGATGTACGCCGCGCGCTTGCGGCGTCCTACTCCCTACATTGACAAAACGATTTACGTGAACTGGAACGCGATGATGGTGTCAGCTTATCTTGAGGCCGCCGGCGCTTTGAATCTTGAAGCTGCGCGCAAGTTCGCGCTGAAATCGCTGGACCGCGTCCTCGCTACCGCATGGGACGCAAAGCGCAACCGCCTCAACCACGTCATCGCATACTCTGATCCCGCGGCGCAGCACCGCCTCGTGCCCGGCATGTTGGATGACTATGCGTTCACCACAATCGCCTGTCTCGATGCCTATTGCGCCACCGCCGACCTCACCTATTTCAAGTTCGCCCGCAGCATCGGCGATGCGATGATTGCCCGCTTCCACGATTCCACCAGCGGCGGGTTCTTTGACATGGACTCGCAAGCCGACCCGACTGGCTTGTTAGGCGCGCTCACCGCTCGACGCAAGCCTTTGCAAGATTCCCCCACGCCCGCTGGCAATTCCGCCGCTGCCATCGCGATGATGCGGCTCTTTCACTTCACGAACGATTCCAAATACAAAGACGTTGGCGAAGACACGCTGGAAGCCTTTGCCGGAATCGTGAACCACTTTGGGATTTTCGCCGCGACCTTCGGCATCGCGTTGCGCCTCTTCGTAGAGCCTGCGATCCAAGTTGTCGTCATTGGAGATGATGCGGCGGCTGAAGAGTTACACGCGGCCGCTCTTGCTCATTTTGCGCTCAACAAAGAAGTCATCCGCCTGCCGGCCGTTCATGTGATCGCACAAAACCTTCCACCGTCGTTGGCGGAAACCATTCCGCAACTCCCGGCAGTGCTGGAGGGCAGTTCTGTGGCCGTCATCTGTTCCGGATTCACCTGCCAGCCGCCTATCACCGTTCCCAGTGAGCTCTCCGAGACTCTGGTTCGTGCCATCCGCCGCGCATAAGAGTCACAACTCCGGCTTCCTCTACTTCATCCAATCTCATGAGGAGAAAACCGAATGGCACAGAAAGCCCCACTGCGAATGGAAAAGAAGAATGGCGGTGCCAACGCCACCATTTTTGAGACCCGCATTGATATTGACCAGAGCAAACGCACCAAGATCATTGCCATCTTGAATGCCCGCCTGGCAGACACTTTTGACATGATGTCGCAAACCAAGTTCGCCCATTGGAATGTGAAAGGAAATGATTTCTATCAGGTCCATCTGCTGTTTGACCAGATCGCGGAGCATCTGGAAGATGGCGTGGACAAGATCGCCGAACGCGCCACCGCGCTGGGCGGACGCGCGCAAGGAACAGTGCGCGACGCGGCCGCAAGTTCTCAGTTGGAAGAGTATCCGCATGACACTGTGAAGGGCATGGACCACGTTCGCGAGCTTTCCGATCGCCTGGGCGCGCTGGCGAATGCGTATCGCGAAGCTATTGACGCGACGGACGAACTTGAGGACAAAGGCACAGCCGACCTCTTCACGGAACTCGTTCGCCAAGCCGACCAGGACCTGTACTTCCTGGAATCGCACATCCAGATCTAGATTTTTCGTACGCTCGCAAGAAGAAGCGCGCCTTAAATGGCGCGTTTTTTCTTTTGCGCCGGATTTTCCCTCCCGGATTTTTCAGTCACTGCTTGCGTGCAGTACAATCTTCGCCTACCTCCAACTGCAAGAGCGAGGCGCACGTTTTCCGGAGCACAGTCCATGGAACAAAACGAGAAGATCAATCCGCCAAAAGCTTTTAGCGAGCGGGCTGCGATCAAATCGATGCAGCAGTATGAGCAGCTCTACGCTGCCGCGGCAAAAGATCCAGACAAGTTTTGGGCAGACGAAGCGGACCATATTCACTGGTTCAAGAAATGGTCACAGGTGTGCGATTGGTCAAACGCTCCGTTTGCCAAGTGGTTCGTGGGAGCAAAGACGAACGTCGCCTACAACTGCCTTGACCGCCATAATGCCACGTGGCGCCGCAACAAAGCCGCCATCATCTGGGAGGGCGAGAATTTTGAGCAGCGTACGCTCACCTATCAGGAACTCCATCGCAAAGTCTGCAAGTTCGCCAACGCGCTAAAAGCGCTGGGCATCAAGACCGGCGACCGCTGCATCATCTATATGCCGATGACCCCAGAAGCCGCAATCGCCATGCTCGCCTGTGCTCGCTTAGGAGTCATTCATTCCGTAGTCTTCGGCGGATTCTCTGCGGAAGCTCTGAAAACACGCATCCACGATCTGAGCGCATCGTTGATCATCACATCCGACGCAGGCGTACGCCGGGGTAAAGAAGTTTTGCTGAAGCAGAACGTGGACGATTCCCTGGCCAACAATGCCTGCCCCACGGTGAAGAACGTCATTGTTCACAAGCGTCTCAACGCCATGGTGAAGATGCAGGCCGGGCGCGATCACTG
>JAICWB010000037.1 GCA_025935035.1 Terriglobales bacterium | reverse complement strand
TTGTTGTGGGAGCGGATTTTGTTGTTGCGTGGTCGGTCTGTTCTGGCCTCGTCAGCTTCTTCCCTAGATATTTGTCGCTTGCGGCCATCATGTCTGGCATGGCGGCGAAGGGCTTGGCGTAGTCGTTGCGGGCATTCCAGAAGAGGAAGCCGTCTCCACCGTTGGCCTTCGAAGCTTGCACTTGGATCTTGATGTATTCCGGCGAATAGGTCTTGGTGCGCCAGGCGAAGGCTTGCAGCCAGGGGCGGAGAGTAACGCCGCTGTCAGCGGTGATCTTCTGGAATCGCGCCATGGACTCTGAGATGAAGTGTTCGGGCGCGTCGCCGGGCTGGGCGATGTTGTCCATGCCGAAGAAGTGCGAGGGATAAATCATGGGCGAGACGATATCCACGTTTTTCGCCATGGCTACGATGTCTTGTCCGGTATGGGCGAGGTCGACTTGGCGCTGCCAAGCCATCACGCCGAAGACGTCAATCGAGAGCAAAACGCCCATGGGATGAAGTTCAGAGTGTGCGCGGCCGAGGAAGTTGGCGATCACGTCGCGACGCTGCATGGGAGTGCCGTCAGGATTCTTGAGAGTTTGGAAATGGAAGACGGCGTCTTTTTGATCGCCTTCGGCAGGGAAGCGGACGTAGTCGAACTGGACTTCGTCCACGCCGGACTGCGCGACCATCTTGGCGAGTGCTAGATCATAATCCTGTACTTGCGGGTTGGAAGAATCGGTCCAGACTAGTTTGCCGTTCTCGCGCCAGGGAACATCAGGGTGCGCGTGGGAGTGGACTGCGAGCTCGGGATGATGAACGGCGATGTTCTCGTCGCGGAACAGCGCGATGCGCGCGATGGCGTGCATGTCCATGGAGTGCAACCAGCGGACATACTTGGGAAGATTGCTGATGGATGGGCGGCGCTTGGGGGCGAGCGGATTGTCAAAGGGCACGTTCACGCTGCCGTCACTGTCTTTGATATCGAAGACAACGGCATTGCCGCCTACCTGCTTCCAGTGCCTCACGATGTTCATGCCATTGACGCTGCCGGCCATAGTGCCGGTGAGATAGACAGCTCGTATGTCAGCATCTTTCGGCTGCGGACGAGTCTTTTCGACGATGGGCTGCTTCTCGAGAGTGGGGATCGTGATGATGCTGCCGGGCTTGAGCGATCCGGATCTGCCGAGGTGATTGGCGTCGCGGATGGCCGCGTCAAGTTCGGCCACTGTCATTAAAGATGATTGCGAAAGATAGGTACGTGCAAGTGAGAGAACGCTTTCGCCACGCTTCACGACATGAGTGCTTTCGGGCAGGGCAGGCGTTGCCGCAGGAGCGACCGCCGGTGCAGTGGCGGTCTGCGTTGTCATTGACGAAGGCTTGATCTCTTGCGCGTTGGCTTTCGTGCCAACGGCGGAGCATCCTGAGATCAAAGAGAAAACCGCGGTGAATGATGCAGTGAGAACGAGGTTGTGCGGGCGTGACGTAGGAAAAGAATTCATGAAAACTGCCATATCACCTTTATATCGATGCAGAACGGGGTCGAATCAGGCCGATACTAGCATGCGCAAACTGTGGAAAACTGCCGGGTAAATTACCAAGTAGTAACTAAGTAGAACACCATGGCCCGGCAAAGTTGTGGCGAACCCTCATAAACATTGCCTTCTGGCACGTGTGGCCATGCACTACCGCACTTGCAACTCATAGTGGCTGGATTCCATCTCAATAAACGTGAATGTTGCGCGTGGCGTTGTATGGCGCACATTCCATGGACGCACTGAAGGGTCGTGCCACCTCATGAAAACCGTAGTCAACACCGCACTCGATCCCACGCTGCGCAGCAGTGATGCACAAACATTCGAGGTCGCGCTCCGGCGCAAGATCGTAGGGCAGGATGCCGCGATCGAAAAAGTCGCCGAGATCTACCAGATGTTCCTGGCGGGATTGAACGCGCCTAACCGCCCTATCGGCAATTTTCTTTTTCTTGGGCCCACGGGTTCGGGAAAGACACGCGTTGTGGAAGCGATGGCAGAAGCCATGTTCGGCGAATCGCGCGCGGTGGTGAAAGTAGATTGCGCGGAGTTCCAACATAGCCACGAGATCGCGAAGCTGATCGGTTCGCCTCCGGGATATTTGGGACATCGGGAGACGCATCCGCTGCTCACTCAGGAAGCGTTGAACCAACACCACACAGACAAGCTCAAGTTAACGCTGCTTTTGTTCGACGAGATTGAAAAAGCCAGCGACGCGTTGTGGCAATTGTTGCTCGGCATCCTGGATAAGGCGACCCTCACGCTGGGTGACAACCGTCGCGTTGATCTTTCGCAGTGCATGATCTTTATGACGTCAAACCTGGGCGCGGGTGAGATGAACGACCTCATCAGCGGCGGATTCGGATTCACACAGAAAGAAGCAAAGTACGATCCGAAGATGGATGAGAAGTTGAACCGCACGGCGGTGGAAGCGGCGCGACGCAAGTTCTCGCCCGAGTTCATGAACCGCATTGATAAGACGGTGGTGTTCAACATGCTGCGCTCCGAACATCTGGAGCAGATCCTTGAGATCGAACTGGGCATGGTGCAGCAACGCATATTGCAGGCTACGGGTAATAGCCAATTCGTGTTCAGCTGCACACCTTCGATGAAAAAGTTCCTGCTAGTGGAAGGCACCGACGCGAAGTACGGTGCGCGCCACCTGAAGCGCAGCATCGAGAAGAATGTTGTTTTCCCGTTGGCGAACCTAGTAGCGACAAGCCAAGTGAAGCTGGGCGACTTTATCCGTATTGATCGCACGCCGGAAGGCCGCGTGACTTTTACGAAAGAAGCGGAAGGGGCGTTGGTGCCAGTACTTCTGGAGAAGTATGGGCAAGAAGGCGCGGCAGCAACCGCTGCGGGGCGCGGCACCAAGGGCGGACGAGGGAAGGATTTTGGTCCGTCACCTTTGCTGGAAAAATTGGGATAATTTCAGCGGAGCAAAAACGACGAGCATCTTCACAGTGTTCCGCTACGACAAAGGGCGCCGATCACAGGGCGCCCTTTGTCGTGCCTTAAGCGACCTGGGCTTTTTTCGCGAAGTCGGGTTGTTCATCTGCGCTGGGTCCCCAAGTCGAAGGAACAGCGATGTCAAGCAAGCGCAAATAAACACTGAACTGGCCACGGTGTTGGTACCAGTGGTTGAGCATGATGGAGCGCAGGAAGATCCCGCGGGGCATGGCGAACATCTCCGTTTCGCCTCTTAGCATTTTCCAAGTCTCATGCATTCGGGTGTCGTCGTATTGCGAAAGCTTCTCCCGAACAGTGACGATACTTTCGTCGAAAGCTTCCAGTATCTGGGCGACGCTCTTGGGTTGTGGCGGCTCGCCGAACTCTGGGGCCTGCGCTGGGCTTTGTTCCACGAAACGGACCACACGCCCTGGAACCTCTGCCAGATGAAAGGCCAGTTGGCCGGCTGTCATCGACTTCGAGTGAGGGCGCCACGCCAATTTATCTTCGGGTAGGCGCTCGAGGAATTTTCTGGTGAGGGGTGCTTGCTGCTCAAACTCTGCCAACAATGATGCCGCGATAGTCATGATCCATTCTCCTTATGATTATTGTTTCTGCCCAGATCGGTCAGGCGCGAACTGCATGGCTGCGGCTTTGAGATGCCTTTTGCACTCGCGCCAACAAATCGTTCCACCCGGTGCTGATGTTCTCCAAATGCTCAGGCGCAAACTGACCAATGGCGCGATGCGCGAACTTTAGCCGTGTGATGCCGCGTTCTTCTGAAAGACGATACTGGACGTTCGATACGGCGCCATACGACATGAATAACGGTCCGCTTATCTCCAACAGAGTGGACGGCTTGATGGCCTGCACGTGTCCCCAGAAATGGCCCGAGTTGTTGCCCAGGTCGCGGAACCAGCGGCCGCCCGGCCATGGCTCTATCTTCATGGGCATCTTCGTTCCATCCGGATGCTGGTTGAGCGGGCCCATCTGTTCGAGCAAGGTCTCGAAAACAAGGTCAATGGGGGCAGCGATCTCTTCTTCTTTGAGGATCTCCAGTGTTTGCACATCTTGTTGCGCATTCTTTGCCATGATCACTTCTCCTTCTCATTCTTTGTGAAATTCTCTCGGGCTATCCGATCCATCATCTTGCGCTCGGCACGATCTTTGACCTGGCTCAGCTGATGGCTCCAATAGCGTTCGTAGGTTTTTATCCAGTCATGCACAGGTTTCAGCTCCTTTGCATTGAGCCGATACATCCGCATCTGCCCCTCGCGCGCTACCGAGACGAGCCCGACCTGCAATAGCACGCTCAAGTGTTTTGACACGGCGGGCTGTGGCATCCGCAGCGCCTGGACGACTTCTCCGACAGCATGCGAACGATCGTCAGACAGGACGGTGAGGATCTGCCGGCGACGGGGTTCCGCTACAGCGTTGAAGACATCCGCAGTGGTTGCTGCTCTAGCCATGACGGCATAATATTCCCATATAGGAATATATGTCAAGCGATGATTTTATGTCTGGATGGCGGGCCAGGCATGGGCAGGACGACACGATTTTCGTCAACGCAGCTACTCGCGTTTTGCATCTAATTTCTATAATCATTGTTATAAATAAGGTGAATGCGATGCCAGATTTTCGTACCCACTCACGCGTGAAGACTGCGTTCCTGAAGGCTATTGCCGTGATGATGGCGCTGAGCTTGTTCGCGCCGGAGTCGTTCGCGCGATTTGATCCTAAGCCTGCAAGCCCAAACTTTTATTCACTCGACCAGGAAGTGCAGGCCGGCCAACAGGCGGCGGCGGAGGTTGACCGCAAGATGCCGCTGGTGACCGACCCGCAGCTCAACCGATACATACAAGATTTGGGGCGGCGGCTTGTCGCGGTGGCACCGGGGCCGAAGTATCCGTACACGTTCAAGATCGTGAATGAGAAAGACATCAATGCGTTCGCGCTGCCGGGCGGGCCGATCCACGTGAACCTGGGAACGATCCAAGCGGCAGACAACGAAGCGCAACTTGCGGGCGTAATCGCGCACGAGATGGGACATGTGATCATGCGGCACAGCACACACATGGCCAGCCAGCAGGCGGTGGGGCAGTTGGGCTTGGGAATATTGGGAGCATTGATCGGACGAGGGACTGCCGGGCAACTGGCGCAAGCTGGGCTTGCGTTCGGCGTGAACTCGGTGTTCATGAAGTATTCACGCGACGCGGAGAACCAGGCTGACCTGGTGGGCACAGACATCATGCATGACGCGGGATACGACCCGATACAGCTGGCGAAGTTCTTCCAGAAGCTGGAGGAGAGCGGCGGGGCACGCGGACCACAGTTTTTCTCTGACCATCCGAACCCGGGAAATCGTGTGCAGAGCGTTTCGGCGGAAGCGGCGACCCTTCCGCGAGAGAACTACCGCACCGACAGCCCGCAGTTCCAAGCGGCGAAAGAGATCGCGATGGGCATGCATCCTTATACGGCGCAGCAGATCGCGCAGATGGAAAAGAGTGGAATAAATCCGAACAACGGAAACCAGGGATATGGCAATGGTCCGACGCGCAATCGGCAGACGCAAGACCAAGTGAATGAAGCGGAGCAGCAGTATCAGACGTTGAATCATCGGGCTTTCACATTGCAGTATCCGGCGGACTGGCGTGCGTACGGGGACGAGAATTCTGAAGTCACGATCGCGCCGCAGAATGGGATCGTGCGCGAAGGCAATCAGGATGCGGTGGCGTACGGCGTGATCATCAGCGGATTCCAGCCGGAGAACCGCGACAACAATCCTAACAATCTGTTCGATGAGGGCACGCACCAGATCATCGACCAGTTGCGGCAGTCGAACCCGGACATGCGCACGACCTCGCGTGAGGAGAATTTCACAGTGGATGGCGCAAAAGCGAAGTCAGTCATGCTAATGAGCACTTCACCGCTTGCTGACCAACAAGGGCGCGCGGCGCGCGAGCGGGACTGGCTGGTCACGGTACAGCGGAATGATGGCACCATCCTTTATATGGTGTTCATCGCGCCCGACCAGGACTTCAGCCAATTGCGTCCGCAGTTCGAGCGGATGTTGCGCAGCTTGCGTATGAGATAAGAGGGGTTTCGAGAGCACCGCGGTATCATTCCGAATGGTCCCGGTGCTGGAGACAAAACGATTGCTGTTGCGTCCGCTGGAGTTGGCGGATGCGCCGCAGATCCAAGTGCTGTTCCCACACTGGGAGATCGTGAAGCACTTGAATAACATCGTGCCATGGCCGTATCCGGCCGATGGCTCACTCAAGCACATCCGGGATGTGACGCTGCCGGCGATCGCACGCGGCGAGGACTGGGGTTGGTCGATCCGGCTGAAAAGCGAACCCGAACAGATCATAGGGCGGATCAGCTTGTACCCGAAAGGCGAGAACAATCGCGGATTCTGGATGGGCATTCCTTGGCAGGGCAAAGGCTACATGACGGAGGCTTGTGACGCTGCCACCGAATTCTGGTTCGAGACGCTGGGCTTTAAAGTCTTGCGAGTGCCCAAGGCTGTGGACAATACGGCGTCACGCAGAATCTCATTGCACCAGGGCATGCGCGTTATCCGGGAAGAGATGCGAGACTTCGTCATTGGACGTCTGCCCGCTGAAATGTGGGAGATCACGCGCGAAGAGTGGCGCGCGCGGAAAAAGAAATGAAAGATGGCGCGATGTTTCGCGCCATCTGGTTAGCCTTTCACACATACGACTTGCTTGAGTGTATGCACGATCTCAATCAAGTCTTCCTGCGCCGCCATCACCGCGGCGATAGGCTTGTATGCTCCGGGCGTTTCGTCGATCACGTCAGCGTCCTTACGGCACTCGACACCAGCAGTCGCACTGGCGTGGTCAGCCAATGAGAACTTCTTCTTGGCCTCATTGCGAGACATAGCGCGTCCCGCTCCGTGACTACAGCTCATAAAGCTCTCAGGATTTCCACGCCCACGCACGATGAAGGACTGGGCTCCCATACTTCCGGGGATGATGCCCATATCACCCTCGCGCGCACGCACGGCGCCCTTGCGGGTGACCATCACGTTCTCGCCGTAGTGGTTTTCCCACGCGACGTAGTTGTGATGGCAGTTCACAGCCTGGACGTTAGCGGTGAATGCCGGCACCGCACCGCTATTGCGTACCGCGCTCACAATGGCCACCATCATCAGCTGACGGTTGGTGAACGCGAAATCCTGCGCCCACTTCACGGCAAAACAATAGTCGTGGAAGTGGTCAGTACCCTCCGGCAAATATGCAAGATCTGCGTCCGGCAGATTGATCATCCACTTTCGCATGTCCTGCTTGGCAAGTTCGATGAAAAACGAGCCGATGCGATTGCCCACGCCGCGTGAACCGCTGTGCAACATGAACCAGACACGGTTCTCTTCATCGAGGCACATCTCGATGAAGTGATTGCCCGTACCCAGAGTACCCAAGTGTCGAACTGTGTTGACGTGACGTCCGGCCGATAGCTTGGGATACTTGGCGATGATCTGTTCATAGCCCTTCGCCAAGTCGGACCAAGCGTCTTGATTCGAGCGCGGAGCTTCGCCCCACGCGCCGCGGTCGCCTTCGCCGCCGTTGTTAGTGCGTCCGTGGGGGACTGCGCTCTCGATCGCAGAACGGATGCTACCTAGATTTTCCGGCAGATCATTCGCGGTAAGCGACGTTTGCACAGCCATCATGCCGCAGCCGATATCGACGCCAACGGCGGCCGGGATGATGGCGCCTTTAGTCGGGATCACACTTCCGACCGTGGCGCCGACACCCCAGTGAACGTCCGGCATAGCGGCCACCCACTTGTGGATGAACGGCAACGAAGCCACATTGCGCAGCTGTTTCTCCGCGGCGGCTTCGAGTTGCACGCCGCGGGTCCACGCTTTGATGAGCACTCCATTTTCGGGTTGGATCACGTTGTACTTGGTCACTGACATATTCAATCGTCCATTTCTTCACCTTTCGGTAGATTTACAGGCGATGGCTATTCGTCATCGTCGTCTTGCACGAGCAAGCTTGCGGTTGATACTGATTCGCGGAATCCGGCGGCACGGCCCCTGACTTCCACCGCCAGAGCGACTTTTTTCAAGTCGTCCAGACGTGGCAAACGCTTGTCAGCGTAATCAGAGCACTCGTAAACCTTGAACGGGATCGAGACCGAGGGATACGCATAGTCACAGAATACGATGCGTTCTTTTTCGGAGTATCCCGTGATGATCCGCGCGTATGAGCACGTGTCACAGCGCGACTCGTTGCCCACAGGCGTTCCTCCGTACACCTTGCGGAGGTCCATAAGAATTTCCTTTCTAAGCGGAGCTATATCCGCGGGTTCACAACTGTTTGAGTTGAGGTTCCGGAACGAGCGAGTTCAGAGCTGCGAAGCTATGCAGTTCGGGGCTCGGTGCGCTTGAGTATTTCCGGAATCGCGTAGGTAGAAAGGCCGGAAATTACCGGAGGGAATAGGACGCACCCGTGCGTTCGAAGCTTTGCGGCTTCGTAGCGGTCTGCGAATTGTGCAGAGTCACTCTCATGACGGGGTTTCCTACGCGAGAGCGTTACCTTATCAAACTTCGCGACAAAAAATCAAGGCCAGCGTTGCTGGTATGCTTGGCCGATGATCCTGCTGCGCATGATGCTGCGGCTGTTCACTTCCATCTTTGGGACGACCCATCCCAGCAAAGAAGACGAAGCCAAATATGCGTGGATGCTATTCGGAATGATAGTCATCTTCATTGCTGCAATGGCTGCGATGACCTGGGTGATGTTGAAAGTGGTGCGCTGAGAACGTTTTCGGTAATCGGTTTTCGGTCGTCGGCTTCATCAGATTCTTCTCGGCTGGGCCGCTCCGAATGAAAAACCTTTTGTTAGTACGTTTTGGCACGGCTGGGGCCGGGCCTGCGGTGCGAACGACTAGCCCTTTTTAAGCTCGACCAAGACCTGGCGGGCGACTTCTTTCAAAGTCTCAAATACTCCGGTGCCGTTGTAGGCGACGGCTTCGAATACCGGCTCACCTTTTTTTATCAATTCTTTCTTGAGTGCCTCGACAGGGAGGACGTTGGGCAGGTCGCGCTTGTTGAGTTGCAGGACGTAAGGAATCTTCGCGAGTTCGTAGCCGTGTTCCTTTAAGTTGTCTTCGAGGTTGTCGAGCGCTTCCAGGTTGGCGTCCATGCGCTCTTCCTGCGAATCGGCGACGAAGACCACGCCATCCACGCCGCGCAGGATCAGTTTGCGGCTGGCGTCATAGAACACCTGTCCGGGGACGGTGTAGAGATGGAAGCGCGTCTTGAATCCACGCACTGTGCCAAGGTCGAGAGGCAGGAAGTCAAAGAACAATGTACGATCACTCTCTGTGGCAAGAGAGATCATTTTGCCTTTTTGTTTGTCCGCGGTCTTATCAAAGATGACCTGCAGGTTCGTGGTCTTACCGCCCAGACCGGCGCCGTAGTAGACGATCTTGCAGTTGATCTCACGAGCCGCGAAGTTAATGAAACTCAAGAGCTTGCCTCAATCTGATTCGCGCGGACACGTGTCACAAGAACAGTGTAAGGCGAGGGAAAAGTCCAGAAACTTACAATCATTCTTATATCACAGCCGACGTTTATTCCAAGGTTGCGCGAAATTCTACGCATTCGTGGAGCGACCTGAAAAGAGAAAACGTAAGGCATACACATTACGGAAGGACGAATGCCGCCCGGAAGGACAATGCAAAGTATTGTCCTACTGCGGCGAGGCGGACCTCTGTGGCGGCAGCGGGTAGTATCCGTCCTTGGCGTAAACCTTCAGTCCGGGGCGATGCACCCTGACTTCGATCTGGCGATAGTTGCTTGCGGCCGTGGCTTTGGTGTTGTAACCGAGCGTGTATTGGTTGCGCGCGATCTCTGTCAGCTTGGCGTAAGCATTTTCAATATCGGATTGCGACAGTTCCGCATAGTATTCTCCACCGGTGGCGGAGACATACTTTGGAAGAATGTTCCCGTAAGTAGTGAGCGGAATGTGGACTTTTTCCAAAGTTTTCTCTATCGGAATGGCTGCCGTGTCCACGCCGACTCCATAGACAGCGATCTCATGGGAGAGAAGCTGTTTGAGCACAGAGCTGTAGCTGGCGACGCTGCCGTGTTCTTGTCCCGCGCTGATCACGAAGATGACTTTGCGGCGTCCGGGAGCGCGGCGCGAGAGATCTTGCGCGGCGCGAAGAATGGCATCGTTCAGAACGTGCGATTCGCGTGTGGGCACCCGCGTTTGAATAGGCGTTGCCGCGGGATCAAACGGCCTCCCGTTCACGGTCGGCCCGCTGGCCATGGGCCCGCTGACGACGGGAACTCCCCCCGTGGTCCCTTTCAGCCGAGAGTTGCGGCGAAGCGAAGCAGTGAGCTCGTCGTGTGAGGTTGTGAAGTCGTCCACTTGTTTTACGGAGTCACCGTAGGTGTAGAACGAGACTTCATCAAATTGGCTGAAGGCCGCAACCAGTGCCGAGACGGTGTTATTCACTTTTTTCAACGTCGCATCGGGCATGGACATATCAAGGACAATGGCGGTGGAGAGCGGGAACGGGTCGCTGGTGAAAAGCGAGATGGGAACGGGATTGCCATCCTCAAAGATGGAGAAATCTTTGCGGACGAGACCTTCGACTAAATGTCCGTCTGAATCTTTTACTGTGACAGGAACGGTGACGAAACTTACGCGGCGGCTGATAAGGAATTCACCGCGTCCATCGTCTTCCGGCGGACGATTCTTCCGCTGCGGCATGGGTTTGGCGGCTGTCGAAGGTTCGACGTCATTCGTGTCAGGAACGGGATTGCTGCCGGCGGCGGGCGGTTGACCGGCATCGCCTGGGATCACCGGAGCGGGCTTAGTGTTTGCAGGGAACGGAGTAGTGGGGCGCTGGGCGGACGGCGCATCCGGGACGGACCGCGGTTGCTGCTGTTGCGCGAAAACTGCTGAGCTAAGTGCGAGTGCGAAGACCACCAACCATGCCGGTTTTCCCGCGAGATAAGTCACGCCGTCCCTCTTCTTCCGCCCGGAGTGTGGTTCTTTTGTCGCAAGAATGCGTCTAATATAAAAAGGCGCTTAGTAAAAAGACCGGGCAATATCTGGATTAAGACTACCAAAAATCTACTATGGCCATCATTTCACGGCTGTTCCGAAACATCTCTTTTTTGACGCTGCTAGGCGCATTCGCGTTGACCGGGTCCCCTGTGGCCGCGCAGCAACCTTCTTCGTCCGACTCATCACAACAAGACGTTACGCAGACTTTCAAAGTGGACGTGGGCGTGGTCAACATCTTCTTCAACGTGAAAGACAAACACGGGATGCTGATCCCGGGACTGAAGAAGGAGGATTTTGAGATCAGCGAAGATGAAAAGCCTCAGACCATCAAGTATTTCACTTCTGAATCAAACCTGCCGCTGACCTTGGGAATACTGATAGACACCAGCGGCAGCCAACAGCGGGTTCTGCCGATGGAGCAGGAAGTAGGCGCGGCGTTCTTGAAAGAAGTCTTGCACGAAAAGGACCTGGCTTTCCTGATCAATTTTGATATCGATGTGGAACTTGACCAGGACTTCACGAATTCTGTCCGCGACCTGCGTGCTGGCATGGACAAGATGAAGATCAACACCGGGATCTATGGTGGCGGGCCGGGAATCGGGCAGGGGCCCATTCCAGTCTCACATCCGAAGGGGACACTGCTTTACGATGCGATTTATCTTGCCGCTGACGAAAAGCTGAAACATGAAGTGGGACGGAAAGCGATCATCATTCTTACTGACGGGGAAGACCAGGGGAGCAAATTAAAGATACAAGACGCGATCGAGGCTGCACAAAAAGCCGACACCATGTGCTACGTGTTGCTGATCGCAGACCGCGGATTCTACGGCGGCTCAGGCTACTCCGGTGACAGCGAGATGAAAAAGCTTACGCAGGAAACTGGAGGTCGGGTGATCAACGTGGGAGATGACCAGCGTAAATTGCGGGACGCGTTCGACCAGATCGCGAATGAGTTACGCAGCCAGTACAGCATTGGCTATACCCCGACGAATGCTGTGCGAGATGGGAAGTTCCGGCAGGTAGAGATCAAGACCAAAGCGGGGAAGGTGCAGGCGAGGAAGGGGTATTACGCTACGAGGAACCGGGGCTAAAGCCCCCGGATTTTTTCTTGCATGCCATTGCCGCAGGCCTGGAAGGCATGCCCCACCGAGATGTAGTGTTTCGGGTCGTGTGCAGCGGCCGCGAACAAAAGCAGGTTCCTCGCTGCGCTTGCAATAACGACGGCGACGGTGCGCTGTGAAAAGCCGGTTCCTCGCTGCGCTCGCAATGACAACGGAAAGTTAAATCGCGCTGGAGCTAGGACTTCGGCGCGAAGTAGCCTTTGCGCGAGCGGACTTTGAGCTTGTTGTTCTTAGTCTCGATATCGATGCTGCGATAGCGGCCATCGGCAACGAAATCATTGGGCTTGTACGCAATGGCGTACTGGCTACGCAATTCCTCTTGAATGTCACTGAAGGCGTTCGCGACTTCCTCGATCTTGAAAGGGAAGAACGCGCGCCCTCCGGTGGCTTCCGCCATGCGTTGCAGTTCGCGATCGCCGCGGCCTTTGTCGGCCAGATTGGTGCTGATGGCATAGATCACGACTTCTGCCCGTTCCGCCATCTCAATGGCCTCTTCGCGGGTCACGCGGCTCTGATTGTCGTCGCCGTCAGAGAGCAGGATGATGGCGCGGCGAACGGTGGTCTTGTCAGGATGCGCCATCAGTTTTTCTTTGCAAGCGCGATAGACAGCGTCATAGAGCGCGGTGCCTCCACCGGGACGCAGCATGCGCACGCCCTTGGCCAGCAGTTCAGTGTTGTTGGTGAAGTCCTGCGTGACTTCAGTGGTTGAATCAAAGCCAATGGTGAACGCTTCGTCAGTAGGCCGCACGATCTGGTTCAAGAATTCGATGGCCGCTTCCTGCTCGAACTTGAAACGGTCGCGAATGGAATTGCTGGCGTCCACTAACAGACCCACACGGAGCGGTAGATTGGTCTGCGCCGCGAAGTTGCGGATGGCGTCGGCGGGGCGCTTGTCATCGAGAACGGAAAAGTCGTCTTTCTTCAGGTCCTTAATAAATTTTCCGTGCTTATCAGTCACGGTGAAGATGACGTTGACCTCGTCCACCTTTTTGCTGACAGTGTAATCATCAGGATTTTTCGTATCCGGTTTCACCGTTGTATCTGGAGCAGTACCAGGCTTATCGGTAGCGGAGTCCGGCGGCGGCAGAAGGGAATCGTCTAAGTTGCCCTTTGCTGGAGCGCTGCCGGCCGAAGGTGATGAGGCGGGCGGTTTCTGTGTCTGCGTTTGTGGTTGTTGGGCAGGCTGTTTCTTGCGGTCTTCGAGAGATTGAAGTACTAAAGGTTGATTCTTCGGCTCAGGCGCGGGCGCAGCTTGCGCAGGCGGTTGCGGCTGAGCTTGCACTTCCTGCTGTGGGGCGACAGAAGCGGAAGGCGCAGACGGCAGATCCTGGTGCGCTACTGCTCCGATGCTGAGGAGCAGGACAGAAGTGAGAAATAAAGTCGTTCTTTGCTTCATGAATTCCATTTGTAAGAGATGGCGTTTTTCTATTGTAGATGTGCGAGGCGCTCTAGGAAAGCCGCCAATTCCGCAGGTAGATCACTTTTCAGACTCACCGGCTTGCCGGACTTCGGATGTTGGAACTCGATCTCGGCCGCGTGAAGAAAATTGCGCGGCAGTGATATTGGAACGAGCGGTTGAGGGGATTTTGCAGAAGCCGTCTTCTTCTTTTTTGTTTTTGTGCGAGCTGCGCCAGTGGCTTCTTCAGTCAGTCTGCGAGCCAACTCCGAGGATTCGCGGTCGCGCTTGGCTTTTGTGTTCGCGGGTTGTGCCCGGCGATAAGCGGAGGCGACCGGCGTGAGTTCGGAGGGCGAACCGTAGAGGGTGTCGCCGACGACTGGATTCCCTATAGAGGCCAGATGCACGCGGATCTGGTGGGTGCGTCCAGTCTCAATGGTGACTTCGAGCAGTGAGAATTTTCCGAATGGCGTGGTGAATTCTTTCATTACTTTGTAGTGCGAGACGGCGTCGCGTCCATCTTTGCTCTTGGTGGACATGCGATTGCGTCTTGAGCGGTCGCGGCCGATGGGGGAGTGGATGGTGCCTTTTTCCTGTTTGGGCCAGCCATGAACCAGGGCGATGTATTTTTTCTTTACGACGCGTCCGGCGAATTGCTCGGCGAGCTTGCGATGAGCGCTGTCAGACTTAGCGACGATTATCAGGCCGCTGGTGTCCTTGTCGAGACGGTGAACGATGCCCGGACGCAGATCGCCGCCCTCGCCCGACAGTTTTTTGAAACGGTAGAGCAACGCGTTGACCAGTGTGCCGCGGGTACGCGGATCGGCTTCTTCGTCTTCATCGGCGGCGGTTTGTCCAGCGCCGGCGTGCACCATCATGCCAGCAGGTTTGTTGATGACGGCGAGGGAGTCATCTTCGTAAACCACGTCGAGAGGAATGTTCTCAGGAGTGGCTTTGAGCGGCGGCGGAGCGGCTTCACCCAGCAATGCGACTCGGTCGTCGGCCTGCATTCGGTAAGAAGGGCGCTGCGGCTTGCCGTTGACCGTGACTTTTTCCTGCTCAATGAGTTGCTGCACGCGCGCGCGGCTTACGTCAGTAAGTTGGGAGACAAGGAACTGGTCGAGACGCTTGTGGGCGTCGTCTGCCGTGGCGTGGAAGGTCTGCATCAGTTTGTCTCCGCCGGTTGGTGATTGAATTGAGCGGGTGAGCGATGCATCCACATGATGCCGCCGAGGATGACCATACAGATGGAGATGACTTGCGTGAGTGTGAGCGCTCCGCCGAAGGCTGAGCCACGGCCGGGGTCACCGCGATAGAACTCGAGCACGAATCGCGCAATTCCGTAGATGAACGCATAGGTTCCGAAGACTTGGCCGGCAAACGTCTTGTGCTTCCATACCCAAAGGAGAAACGCGAATAGAAGGACTTCTGTTGCGAATTCGTAGAGTTGCGTGGGATGCAGAGGAATATTCAGCGGCGTGCCGACCAAACTGTTCGCCAGCGGATTTGTGAACGTGACTGCCCAGGGGACGTGCGTTTCGCGGCCGTAACAGCATCCGGCGGCGAAGCAGCCGAGACGCCCTATGCCGTGTCCGAGAGCGATGCCGGGGACGAAAGCGTCGAGGGTGTCGAGGAGCGGCATCTTTTTGTATGCCACATAGGCGAGGCCGCCGGCTACTGCCGCGACGAGGCCCCCATACCAGACGCCGCCGGCTTGGAGAAAATCGCGGGTTAGCAGACTGTGAGGGTGGAGCAGGGAATAGTTAGGCTCGACGATGGCATAGAGGATCTTTGAGCCGATGATGCCGCTGAAGATGGAGACCAGGCCGAGGTTCCAGCCGAAGTCTTCACTCATGCCTTCGCGCTTGATGAGGTTCACGCTGACGATGAGTCCGAGGACCATGCCGATGGCGACGAGGACTCCATAAGAGGGCAGGGCGAAGGTTCCGAAATGGATGAGGTTGGGGTGCAAGAGTTTAGTTTAGCAAGCGCAGTAGTATCCACCCAATCGTCCAAACCCCGGACGGTTGGATGGGGCACGGTCTTGTGGGGTATTGCGACTAAGTGGCGGCAGGATGCCGCCACGACAGCCGGCGAAGACGCCGGCGGTACAGAAAGAAATACCGACCCGCGGGGCCGTGAGTTGGGCCGTTTATGAACCTGTCGTTAGACAGGGGGAACAAGCCGAGACCCTTTAGGCTTTTCCGACTGGCGGAACATAGCACACCGGGCCATTCATACGAGTCCTGCTCCCAGTTAATGGATATTGGTTCAATAAACGGTTACCACCAGCACCAACTTTGCAGGCCGGTATCCAGAGCAGATGCTAAAGGAAAAGTGCCGGGGATGACAAGGGAGTAAGGCAATATTCGCTCCTGATGCGTATGACGGGCATCTAAAACCAAAGTCTGTTTGAGTTTTAAGGGAGCTGGGTTACTATGGCGAGAAGTATGGCAACTCCGATTCGGGTTAATTTTGAGCCGTTGACCGTAGAAGAGGTCGCAAAGGCACTAGGTATCAGTGCAAAGCGCCGCGATGCGATCTTGCGGCTGGTGCGCCACGAAGATGGTTCGACTACAAGACGAAGGAAGAAGTCCAAAGCCCCCCATGGCAAGAAGTCGAGACAAAGCCGCTAACGTTTTCCTGAACATCCCATACGACGAAACATTCTCTATTCTCTAATCTTTATCTTTCCTACATTGTTGCGGTCATCTCATTCGGTTTTCTTCCCAAAGCCACGCTTCTGATACCTGGTGAGCGCAGGTTGGAACGCATCTCAGGTCTTATCGAGTCCTGTGCTATTTCTTTGCATGACTTGTCACGCGTGGAGCTCGATCGTGCAAGACCCATGACGCCCAGATTTAACATGCCGTTTGAACTCGGACTGGCAGTGGAGTTCTCGCGGAATAACGAGCACAGGTGGTTCGGGTGCTGAAATCGCTAAGCGACATCAATGGGACGGGACTATCGAAGGAGTCATGCGCGAAGTCTGCAATATGTTCGTAAACTCGAAGCGGCAACCGCGTGTGGGCCAGATGATGAAGGTTTATCGGGGATTGCGGAAGGAGCTACCGCGCATTCGCAAGGAAGCGGGTGGCGCGTCAATCTTTTCAGCCAGATGTTTTTCTGATATTACGCTGGCGACTACGGAACTGGTGGACCAGCAGATGGGCTAGCCTAGCCCGCGCGGCGGTCGTTAAGCACTTCATCGAGGGCCTGCGAGAGGTCGTCGGCTTTTTGCAGGTAGTCGCCGGATGCAGCGTCGGCCTTGCGCTTGAGCATGTGATA
>JAICWB010000219.1 GCA_025935035.1 Terriglobales bacterium | reverse complement strand
GCCTGGTGCCTTATCTGGGAGTTCCGCTGGCCATGATGCCGCCGCTAGCCGTCAGCTTCGGATCCATCAGCGTTACGAAGATCATCGTGATCGCTGTCACCGCGTTTCTTGTGCACGCGCTGTGCATGAATTTTGTTTTCCCGAAAGTTCTGGGAGGCAAGTTAAAGCTGAATCCACTGGTGGTAGCGGCTGCGCTCCTCGTGTGGGGGTTCCTGTGGGGCGTGATGGGCTTGATCCTCGCGGTGCCGATCACAGCAGGCTTCAAGATCGTGTGTGATCACGTGGAGACGTGGCGTCCGATCGGTGAGTTGCTGGGAGAAGGGTGAGACCTAGTGATCAGTGACTAGTGACTAGTGGCTAGTGTCTAGTAAAAGTCAAAAGCAAGTGCAAAAAGCAGGTTCCTCGCTTGCGCTCGGAATGACAATTCTGAGTGAGGTTGAGAGGAGTGACTAAGCTTCGGTGGTGATCTCAGGGAACTTCAGCTTGCACTTGGCGAGCGCCTTGCTGAGGATGTCTTCCATCGCAGGCTCATCGATATTACGGGACATGGCCAATTCACTGACCAGCAGATAACGCGCGCGATCCAGCATCTTCTTCTCGCGGAACGAGAGTGGCTTGATGTGATGCAGGACGAGCAGACTCTTGAGCACGACTGCGGTCTCAAACAGAGTACCGGCGCGCATCTTGTCTGAATTTTCTTTGAAACGGTCTTTCCAATCGGCATTGGATTCCGCATCGCCGGAGCTGAGAAAATCGATGATCTTCTGCACTTCACCGTTCTTGACCACGCGACGCAGGCCGACGTTACCCGCGTTCGAGAACGGGATCATTACTTTCAGGGCGCTGGCTTTGATCTTAAGAAGGTAAAACCGCTCGACGTTGGCTCCCACTGTGCGGCTGCTGATCTGCTCAATCACCCCAACCCCGTGGTTCGGGTAGACGACTTTGTCGCCTATCTGGAAATTGAGTTCAGCGGACATAGAGAACCAATCTGTAGGCCTTCCGCTGGAGTTGCGGAATCGCCGGAGGTGCTGCTAACTAGATTGTAAATGAGGGAAGAGAGGGGGGTCAAACGCCGCAGAACGGCATAAAAAGCCCGGAATCCGAGGATTCCGGGCTAACGAAGCGGCTTTGATATAGCGTGTAGCGCCTTTTCGGGGGCTTTACTTAATGGTGACCGATACAGTTTTGGTCACCCGGCTGGATCCGGTGGTGTTATAGGCCACGAATTCCAGTTTGTGAGTGCCCGAACTCAGACTGAGCGCCGTTTGCATGGTGGAAGTACTGCGAGCGGTGACTTTCTTTACGCCGTCTGCCCAGAGTTCAAAGCGGTAGATGGTCCCGCTGACCTTAGCTCGGGCGTTCACCGAGGCTGCCGTCGAAGTTCCGCCGGCGGAACAAATGTTGATGCCGTTAGAAGCCGGCACGGTGCAAGTAGTCGGGGTTGGAGTTGGCGACACGGGCGGCGGCGCAAGGCCAGTGTCGGCGGTAACGGTGTACTTGTCCACCCAGACCGAATAGTCGTCTTGATTGGAGTCGCCATTCATCTGGAAGTGAGTGGTCAGACCGCCCCAAGACGAAGGAGCTATGCGGGCGGGAACCGTCTGGTTGATGTAGTACATGTGCCCGTTGAGCGTAAGGGAGATGTAGTGAACTTGATCGGACGAAGTGCGTTCGACCTCGAATGTGAGGTGATTCCAGGTGTTGGTGGGCGGAGCGGGACAGGCGATGCCCGTTGAAGCCCAATGCATGTCAGCCAGAGTGCTGCTGGAAGAATTCGGCACTGAGATCTTCCACACGCCGCCCGACTTCACGCTGCAGGTGAATCCGAACTCATAGCCCTTCGACTTCGCGTAAGACGTGGTGTTGAACTCGAGGCCTTGAACCGCGGACGCGTTGGTGTAGTAGAAGTACATGTCATAGACGAAGTGGTGAAGGGCTGAGGAGTCGCTCACAAGCTTCCAGTTCCAAAGTGCGTCAGCATAAGGGGTGGTACCGCCGACGAAAAACTGCGTGGCATGGCCGGTGAGGGAAGGCGAAGCCACATTTTGTTTTGCCCAATAAACAGCGGAAGGGCCGGCGGCATTCTTGCCGGCACAAGCGCTGCAAGAACCGATACTGGGATCGGCCTGTACGTTCGAGAAAGTTTGCGCGGACATCGCGCCTATCATGGCCAGAAACAGTGTTACTTGGATCAGAGTACGCAAAAGGTGTTCCTCCGCTGGTCGTGATAAAGCTATCCAGAGTTGCCGGATGATTGACCATAAGCGGGAGGCACATAAGTCTCTATTCGGTGTTCTCCTTAGGGCGCCCTAATAGAAATACGGGGGTTAAGGCGAGCCCGTAACCTGAAAAGTGACAGTCGTACGGGCGAGAATCGCGGGCTTCTTGGCTGCGATCGGCGCGTCGCGGGACGGGCCTGACAGCTGATCAAAAGCCCGCTAAGACCGGGAGCCTCGGAAAAAAAGAACACCCTGGACTCAGCGTCCAGGGTGTAGCTTTCGCGCAAGATTGGACTACTGCACTGTGGTGCTAATCGTTTTAGTGGTTCGGCTGCTGCCACTGGAATTGTAGGCAACGAACTCCAGTTTGTGCGTGCCTTTTGAGAGGGAGATGCTGGTTGACATGGTGCCGCTGTCGCGGATGGTGGCTTTCTTCACCCCGTCCGCCCACAGTTCAAAGCGGTAGACGGCGCTGGAGAGCTTGGCCATCGCCTTGACGGCGACGGTTGACGACGACGTGGAGCCCGGCGAGCAAACATTGATGCCTGTAGACGACGGCGTGCTGCAAGTCGTCGGCGTCGGAGAGCTGGTACTTGAGCTGCCGTCGACCGTGACGGTGTATCTGTCGATCCAGACTGAGTAGTCAGTCTGCTTGGAATCGCCGTTCAGTTGGACGTGAGTGGTGAGGCCGTTCCAACTGGAAGGTGCACTTCGCGCGTAAACAGTCTTATTGATGTAGTGCTTGCTTCCATTCACGGTCAGCGAGATGTAATGGATCATGCCGGAGGAGGTGCGCTCCGCTTCAAAGTTGACGTGATTCCATTTGTAGGCTGGGGGCGTGGGGCAAGCGATGCCGGTTGAAGTCCAATGCATCTCAGCCATGCTGCTGGTGGAATCGTCTGGAACCGAGATCTTCCAGACGCCGCCGGATTTCACGCTGCAGGTAAATCCGTAGGTGTATCCGCGCCCGTGGTCATAGCTCGTGATATTGAACTCCAGGCCTTGTACTGCCGTGGCATTGGTGACGTAGTAATCAACGTCATAGACGTAGTGGCGCATCTTGGAGGAGTCGCTGGCAATCCTCCAATTCCAAAGAGCGTCGGAGTAGGGAGTGCTGCCGCCGAGGAAGAGTTGAGCGGCTTGTCCGGACAATGAAGGAGAAGAGACGTTCTGTTTGATCCAATAGGCGGCTTTGGTGCCAGTGCCGCCGGAGCCGGCGCAAGTGCTGCAAGAGTCGCCGTCAGTTCGGTCTTGAATGTTCGTGTAAGTTTGCGCGGACGCCGCGCCGACCAAGGCCAGAAAAAAGACTGAGTAAATGAGGTTTCGCAAAACTTAGTATGCCTCCACTTGGGTTTGCCGGTGACTCAACATTCGGAGTTGCCGACACACCCACCATAAAAGCTGAGAGTAAGCAGAGAGAAGAGCAAGCGCTGTGCAAATGTTTTTGCGAGTACCCGGTTCTAAGAGTTAGTTAAGGCGCGTACTTAGCACACGGAGGCAGTGGGATTTTCCCTCAAAAGCAAAAAAGACCGCTGAAAATGCGCGTTGTGTGCACGAAATAGAGGATGGTTAAGCGGCAGGTGGAGCGTCATTTGATGCATGCGAGCGGGCCAACCTTAATCTTGCCGATGGAACTAGTGGATGAGAGAGCCAAAATATGGGCGAGGGATATAATCGATTGGCAATCCTTCTAGAGAGACGAAGTCCCTTTTCATGACGGAACAGATCAAGAAAAAGCTGGAAGAAGAGATCAAGCAGCTTGAGTACGAGCTGACAAACGAACTTCCCAAAGAGATCAAGCGCGCGGCTGCGCTCGGCGACTTGAGCGAGAACGCCGAATACCACATGGCCAAACAGCGCCAGGTGTTCGTGAATGCCCGCCTCGGCCAGTTGAAGAAGCGCATGGGCGAGTTGGCGATGGTGAATATGGCCAATATACCCAAAGACCGCGTAGCTTTTGGCTCGACGGTGCTGGTCTATGACGACAGTAAAGACGAAAAGATCGAGTACAAGCTGGTGACCAGCGAAGAGAGTGATGTGACCAAGGGCTTGATCTCAACCACGTCACCGATAGGCCAGGCGCTGGTGGGGAAAAAGGTGGGCGATACGGCTACGGTGGTCACCCCGGGCGGCAAGCGCGAGCTGGAAGTGTTGAAGCTGAGCACGATTCACGATGAGTAGGGAGGCTGTCAGCTATCGGCGGTCAGCATTCAGACGTTAATGACCGGGGTGTTGCATTCAAAGGTTGTGCAAACTGCGATGTGTTCGTAGGGCTCCCTCGCTGCGCTCGGGATGTGAAAATCAGAGCAAAGCAACAACAAAGACCAATGACCTGGACAAGTGCATTCGGAAAAGCTTGTAGCGTACTGCTGTATGCCATCGTTCGCGGGCTGGCGCTCACGAAGATATCGCCGAACGTGCTTACCTTCATGGGGCTGGTTATCAATACCGTGGCGGCCGTCCTCTTTGGTTATGCCAGCGGAGAGGAGCATTGGAAGTTCTTTCTCTATGCTGGGCTGGTGATCTTCGGCGCGGGAATCTTTGACATGGTGGATGGCCGCGTGGCGCGCGCTACCAATCAAGTGACGGTCTTCGGCGCGTTCTTTGATTCGGTCATTGACCGTTACAGTGATGTCGCGCTGTTCTTTGGGTTGCTGGTCTATTACGCGCGGGCGAATCGTTTCTTCTACATCGGTCTCGTCGCGTTCGTGATGGTGAGCTCGGTCATGGTGAGCTACACCCGCGCGCGGGCTGAGTCGCTGATCGGGACCTGCAAGGTAGGATTCATGGAGCGTCCGGAGCGCATCGTGTTGATC
>JAICWB010000094.1 GCA_025935035.1 Terriglobales bacterium | reverse complement strand
CAATTTCGCGTTCGCTCAATTTCGCTCAGGATTTCGGCTGTCGGCTCCCGCTTCGCTCCCGCCGCCAGAGCGCCTCAACGTGGATGCAAGTGCGAAAAGGCATACATCCAGCGTAGCGAGGGAGGTGGTTTTAGGTCAATACCCAGAGATAATTTATTCTTGGTTTGTTATCAATGAGATAAGCTGGGAGATATAGATTGTGAAGCGGATCATGTGAGGAAAAGCCCAGGGAATGGGAGGCAACCGGAATCCAGAGTAGCTCATCTGAGTTCGCTGCTGCTCTGACTCCCCGGAGAGCTTCTTGGGTAAGAAATACATTGCCGCACTGCTGGCGCTCGTCCTGAGCGCAGCTGCTCAGACTTCACAGGATAGTTCTCAGCAGGTGCAGACTGCGCTGCTGTACGCAACTTACCTTGGCGGTAAGAATGGTCAAGGCCAAGAGTCGGGACAGGCGATCGCGATTGATAAAGACGGAAACATATTCGTAGCTGGCACAACGAGCTCGCCGGATTTTCCCGTGACGCCTAACGGCGTGCAAACGGCCTTGTCACCTGGATACTCCGCTGACACTGCGTGCCCTTACAACGGCTGTGACGATGCAATCTTTATTGCCAAGCTTGCGCCGGACGGAAAGAGCGTGCTCTCCGCTACTTTTTTTGGCGATGATTTTCATGCAGGTTCTTTGAGGCTCTCCAATCTTGCTTTGGACGCGAGCGGCAATGTTTACATCGCGGGGACCGCAAGTGAAGGAAATATTCCGACGACCGCCAGCGCCTTTCAGCCGATCTGTATCAGCTATGCGTCGTGTGGTTTCGCGGCAAAGCTGAGTCCGGACCTTTCAACGCTGGTTTACTCCACATACATTGGCGGATCAGATGTAAATGATGCTTACGCGATGGCAGTGGACCACTCGGGGAACCTGATCCTCGCCGGCACTACGCAGTCGTTCGATTTTCCAGTGACCTCGAATGCCTTTCAGCCGGCGTTGAATCCGTTTGGTTGTCGCGGCCTAAACTTTGGAGCTTGCCCGGACGACTTCGTGGCCAAACTGAATCCTTCGGGCTCTGGTCTCATCTTCTCTACATTTCTTGGTGGAAGTGACGAAGATTCGGTCAGCGCTATTGCCATTGACGATTCGGACACGATTTATTTGGCCGGGACGAGCCGTGCGAATGACTTTCCAGTGACTCAAGGCGCATTCCAGTCGAGCTTAAAGGGACCTTACAACGCGTTTCTCGTGAAGATGAGTACCGCGGGAGAGATTCTCTTCTCAACTTACCTCGGTGGGAGCGGAAACCCAGCGAAGCGCCTGGGGGACGCTATCAGTTCGATCGCAGTCCGGGAGGACGGCACTATTTATCTTTCCGGCCGGACCGGATCGGCGGATTTTCCAATTACATTTGACGCTGTGCAAAAGAATTTCATTGGAGCGTGGAGAGGACTTCCGGCCTCGGCCTTTTACGCCAAAGTTGCATCCGATGGAAGCTACTTGAAGTATTCCTCCTATGTGGGTGGCGCGAGCGGGGACGGATATGGCAGGTTGCTTCTAGACCCTCGCGGAGTAATTCACATCTTTGGTGATGCGTACTCAGACCAATTTCCCACAAAAAACGCACTTCAAGAAACACCTCCTTTGAATTGTGATACGTGTGCTGCCGGCCTGCTATTCGGTCTCTCTGACGAGGATTCCACCCTCGTTTATTCAACATATCTCGGGGACAGGGGAATTTGGGATAGAGTCGCGAGCGTGGGACTGGACAAGCATAGCGACCTTTGGGTAGTGGGAACGAGTGGAAGACAGTTGGTCAAGCAAGGTGACGATTGGGTTCTGGGACCAAGCGGAGGTCAGTTCCAAGTTACGGCCGATGCCTACCTTTCCAATGTTCAGAATTTCTTTTTTAAGGCTTTCGTTGCCAAAATCTATGCTGGTCCACAAGATTTTGAGCTTGCGTCAAATGCGGCCTCTGTTGAGATCCAGGCGGCGGGCAAGGGCGAACTTGACCTAACGATCGCGCCGCAACCGGTCTTTTCTCAATCCATTAATTTGAGTTGTGAGGCGCCCAGCGGGATCGAGTGTGAGTTTGCGACTGCGGCCGTGACTCCCATGGATAAGGCCCAGACTGTCCATCTTGTTATTAGAGAGATCTCATCGAATTTGCCTGCATCGGTCTTGCCGTTGCTGGTCTTGGTGGTTCCATTTCGAAGGAAGAAGCAGCAGGCACTCACGTGTGCCTTATTGGGCCTTGCTGCAACGGTCGTACTACAAACGGGCTGCTCTGGAGTCATCGCCCGTTCCACCTCAGAATCTAATGTCACGGTAAATGTGGTCGCCAAATCCGCTTCCACGCAACATTCAATCCCCATCACAGTGATCCTAAGTCACTAAGCAAGTCCCTTTCGGCCCCGCTTCAGACCCCGGGATCGTTAATAAGATTAGCGGTTCCCTGCCAAACGATATTGATCTCAACCAACCGAGATCGACGCGGCCCTCACGTAGCGCGCCGGATTCACAGAACGCTTTCATGGAGCAAGCACCGCCATATTATCCGGCTACTTCCTCGGCGGCCACGATCACGGTTTCAGGGTCGGATAGTATGGCAGATGTGCAGACCTGTGATTTCGGCGATGATGAGGGTGACTGCTTTCATTGGTCTGATAACTGGGAATCTGACTACGGCCAGATGGCTCTCACGGTGAACGGGTTCAGCGTAACGGTAAATTACAATAGCAGTTCTGATCCGACGAGCTTGGCGTCCGCCATCGTCGCGGCGCTCAATGTATCTTCGTCACCAGTTACTCCGACTTCATCTGGCGGAAACATTTACTTGACGAGCAAAGCGACTGGCAGCTCCGTCAACTACAGTCTTAGCTATTCCTGCTACACGAGCGATCCGAAAGATTTCGTGACCGGATTCTCTATTAGTGGGCCAGCCAGTATGTCTGGTGGACAGGACGCGTCGTGGTAGAGTTTCACTTGCCTTGGCTAGTCCCACCCAATCGGTCAAAAGGCGACCGATTGGATGGGGCACGGGCTGTCGAAATGTTCCGTAGGGCATTGATTTCAAGCAGCCTGCAAGAAGGTTGATTCGGCCGTTCTAAGTCCGGACTAAATCTTGCCCCCAAAACGCCCCATTTCAGGGGTGATTCGTCAACTCCGCGCTGCTCCTGCCGTCTATTTCCCCAGACGACATACGCGGTCCCACAAGCGTATGCAAGGAGAACGTATGAACAAGATTTCTAAGGGTGTTATGGGCATTGCCCTGGGTATGGCGATGTCCGCTTTCGCCCTGGGTCAGAATGGTGGCGACCAGCAGCAAGGACCTCCGCAGGGCCCGCCTGCGGGACAGCAGCAGGATGGCATGCGCGGTGGTCCGGGTGGACGGCGCGGTGGCATGATGAATCCGGAAGAGCGGTTGAAGCGCATGACGGCGGACCTGAACCTCACCGCCGACCAGCAGGCAAAGATCAAGACCATCATGGATTCTGAAAAGACCAAGATGGACGCGCTGCGCGATGACACCTCAGTAGAAGGCGACGCGAAACGTGAGAAGGCGATGGGCATCCGCAAGGACAGCAATACGCAGATCCGCGCCGTCTTGACCGCTGACCAGCAAACCAAGTTCGACGAGCAGCAGGAAAAGATGCGGAACCGGCGTCGTGGAGATGGGCCTCCGCCGGATAAGCAGTAGTCAGTTGGCAGTTGGCAGTTGGCAGTTGTCAGTTGTCAGTTGGCAGTTGGCAGTTGTCCCACACTATCGCCGCATGGAACAAAAACGCGGCGATAAGGGTGGGGCACAAACGAGTTGGGGTACGAAACGAGTTGGGGCACGAAACGTGTTGGGGTGCAAGTGGCGCGCCGATGGCGCTCAGCGTCAAAGTCCAAGGCGGGGTCCCTCGGCTTCGCTCGGGATGACAGATTCTAAGCATTAGAATCATGAGAGGATTTTGATGGAGCTGGTCCTGGACCAAACGCAGGTAAAGCAGACGGCGGCGGCCGCAGCGAGCGTGGAAGATTTTGAGAGTGTGGTACGCGAGCACCAAAGCCGCGTCTTCCGCACGCTGCTGGGAATGCTGCGCGAACGCGACGCGGCTGAGACCTTGATGCAAGAGACGTTCCTGCGCGCGTACCAGCATCGCGAGAAGTTCAGGGGCGAGGCCAGTATCGGAACGTGGATCTTGCGGATCGCCATCAACCTGGGGCGCGACCACATGCGCAACCAGCGCATGCGGTTCTGGCGTCAGCTGTTCCAGAGCAACGTTGAAGTGGACGACGTGGCGGAGCTGGTGGCGGACAAGAGGCCGACGGCGGAACGCAGCATTCTGGCGCAGGAAAAGATCCAGCAGGTTTGGGACGCGGCGGAGAAACTTTCTCCGCGGCAGCGCACAGTCTTCTTCATGCGCTATGTGGAAGATATGAGCCTGGACGAGATAGCGGAAGCAACTTCGTTGACGCAAGGCACGGTAAAGCAACACCTGTTCCGCGCAGTAGCGGCGGTGCAGAAAGCAGTGGCCGGGCAGGGCCTGACCAAGGCAGAATCAAAGGGAACAAAATGAACTCTGGCATGCATTTAGACAATTCACATTTAACCGGGGAACAACTAGCCGCACTGGTGGTAGAAGACACCGCTGAGTTCGCGGCACACACGCGCTCTTGCGCGGAATGCGCGGCGAAGGCTGACGCGTTGCGCGCGCAACTGGCGGACTTCAGCAGCTTCGTCCGCGTGAACGCAGAGCGCACGAACACTTTCTGGTGGCGTCAGCGGAACGCGACGGTCGCACCGGCGAGATCACTTACGCGCTGGGCCATCGCCGCAGCTGCTGTAGTTGTGGCGGCGGCCGCTTCCCTGCCGTTCATTCAGCACACGTTTATTCAGACGGGCCCGCAGCCGGTAAACAACGCGGTGGTCCGGCAAGCGCCGGTTCAGGAGCCGGTGAGCGATGAGGCGTTGCTTGGCGAGGTGCAATCGGACGTGTTGCGGGAGTATCCTGATGCGCTGGCGCCGGTGCAGACGAACGCGGAGACGGAAGTAGCGGCCGCGCAAACGAAATCCGCGACGAAGAAAGTACACAAGACGAAATGAAGAAGTCTCTTTGGATAATTGCGACATTGATGATCTCTGCGTCGTGGATGGCGCAGGCGCAAGCACAAAATCCGAACGGGGGGAGAGCGCCGGACGGCGGACCGCCGCCTCAGCAGGGCAAATGGGAACGCGGCCCAGGCAGGATGCATGGCGGGGACCGCATGGGAACGCCCATGGGCTTTCCGTTTGGCGCGTGGTGGAAGAACCCTGAGGTTGTGCAACAGATCGGATTGACGGACGACCAAGCCGGCCGCATCGATAAGACGTTTCAAGATTTCCGCGCGAAGCTCGTGGATCTGCACACCAACCTGCAAAAGCAGGAAGAGCAGTTGAAGCCGCTGGTGGATGCGGATACACCGGATGATGGCGCGGTGATGGCGCAAGTGGAGCGCGTGGCGCAGGCGAGGATCGCCCTGGAAAAGGCGAATGCGCAGATGATGCTGGCTATCCGGCATGTGTTGACTTCAGACCAGTGGAAGAAATTGCAGGAGCGGTCGCCCGGCCGCAGACATTTTGGAGAACGTCCTGAAGGGCCAAAGCCTGGAGGAGACGGCGGAGAATATTAAACTTTGTTGATGGTTCGTTAAGGCCGGAGCGCTCGCTCCGGCCTGTTTTTTAGTGTGCCGCTGCGCAAAAGTGGCGGCAAGATGCCGCCACGACAGCCGGCGAGACGCCGGCGTTACATTCAGAAGCTAGAGGAGCTTGATGGCGGTGATGGATGCGATTTTGTAGCCCATGCGTTTTTGGTAGAACTCTGCGGCGCGATGGTTGGCGGCGTTGTATTCGAGGGAGGCTAGTTCGGCGCCTTGTGCGCGTCCCCAATCTTCTGCCGCGCGCAACAGTTGCGCACCGATGCCGCGGCTCTGATGCGCGTTGCTGACGGCGATCTCGATCGTGTGACAGTACAACATGTCTTTATGCATGGAATCTTGCGAGCGGTCGAGCTTTACGTCAATGAATCCGACGACTTCGCCGTTGAGTTCGGCGACGAGCGAGGTGCCGTGTTCAGGATGCTGACGTCCTTCACGGTAGCGCAGGCTGATCTCGGCGAACGAAGGGATGGAATAACGTAATGGATCAAGGCCGGCATGGTGCTCGGCGCTCTGCAAGTAGATGCGCGTGATGGCGTCGGTGTCGTTGGGTTGAGCGGGGCGAATGGCGATGGCTTGGATTGGTGCTTCGTGCATAGACATAAGTATTCAGCAGATGAAGTGGCGCCCCTCTGGGACGCAGAATCAAAGTCCGACGCGAGGTCCGTCAACTTCGAGCTTACGCTCTGCGTTCGGGATGACAGTTCGGGGCGGTGGGTAGCGAGTCGATCAAGCGTTTCGTGTACGGATGCTGCGGCGACGTGAAGATCTGTTCGACAGTGCCGAGCTCGACGACTTCGCCGGCGTCGAGGATGGCAGCGCGATGGCATAGCGCGTTGAGCGACAACAGGTCATGCGTGATGTATAGGATGCCCATCTTCATGGTTTGATTCAGGCGGCGAAAAAGTTGCAGGACCTCTGCTTGGGTGATGATGTCGAGCGCGGAGGTGGGTTCGTCTGCGATGAGGAGCTTGGGCTTATGCAGGATGGCCATGGCGATGAGCACGCGCTGGGCTTGTCCTACGCTGAGTTGCGATGGATAACGCTTGAGGAAGGCGTCATCGTGTGGAAGCGAGACTGCTTCGAGCGCGGCGAAGGTTTCGCGCTTCCAGTTGGAGAGTTCGCCGGTGATTTTTTGATCGCGAGCGTGAGCGTGCCAGGCTTCACGGAACTGCGTGCCGATGCGGAGGACGGGATTGAGCGAGGCGAGCGGGCTTTGCAGAACTAGTGAGATGTCTTTACCGCGCAGCGCGCGCATGTTGCTTTCGGTCTCGCCGATGAGTTCGCGACCGTCGAACTTCACGCTGCTGCCCGCGCTTGGCTTTGCGCCTTTGAAATCGAGCAGGCCGAGGATGGTCAGGGCGAGCGTGCTCTTGCCACACCCGCTGGTGCCGGCGAGGCCAAGGATCTCGCCGTGTTCCATCTCAAAGCGGGCGTTCTTCAGCACCCCGGGTTTTTCAGGGTAATCGACTGAGACTGCGACTGAGAGTAAGTTCGGCATTAGTTCGCGTTATTTCCCCGTTATCTTCCCGTCATGGTCATGCGGTCAATGTTCCAGTAGGTCTGCGGACGGAGCACGGCGGGATTCGCGTCATGCACGTTGGGCGCGATGGCGACTAGCGCATCTTTATTCACAAGGTAAATGAAGGGGGCCTGGTCCCAGACGATCTGCTGTACGCGATCGTATGCGACCTTGCGCTTGTTGTTGTCCTGCGTAGTGGCCTGCTGACGCATGAGCTTGTCCATCTCTGCTTCCCAGAAGGTTGCGGGCGTCTTTTGGCTTGGGTCCCACTGATGGTTCTCTGATGAGCTGAGCCAGACATTCATCTGGTCGTTGGGGTCTGGATCAAAGTTCTGCAAGCCGAGGATGCAGCCTTCGTAGTTGAAGGACTGCGTGATGCGCTCGATGAGCGACGGGAAATCAAGCGGCACGATGTTGACCTTCATGCCGAGCTGCGCGAGATCTTGCTGGATCAGCGCGGCTTCGCGCTCGCGCGCTTTGTTGCCTGCGGGAACGATGATGGAAAACTCGACCGCGTGGCCATCCTTGTCTTTGAGCGAGTTGCCGTCGCGATGGAAGCCGTCCTTCTTGAGGAAATTCATGGACGTTTTTAGATCATAGGCGTAAGGCTTGAGTTTGGCGTTGAACCAGAACTTGTTGGCGGGTGAGACGGAGCCTGCGGCGGCTTGCGCGTGTCCGCCGAAGACCAGGCGGGCAATGTCGTCACGATTGATGCCATGCGCGACTGCGCGCCGGAAATTCACGGAACGAAACCATGTGATCTTGTATGCGGGGATGGGAGATCTCTGCACTTCGTTGAACCAGAACTCCTCGGCATCGAGCGATGGGCCAACGTCTTTTACCGCCTGCGGCATGATCTTCTGCAGGCGATCAAAGTTTTCAGTATCGAGCCCATTGATGAGTTGGATCTCGCCCTTTTGGAAGCGGAGAAGTTCGATGTCGCGATTGCTTTGGATGTCTAAGCGGACGGTTTGAAGATATGGAAGTTTGTTTCCCTTCTCGTCTTTCTTCCAGTAATTCGGGTTGGCGTTGAAGGTTATGTGGTCGCCGGGTTTGTATTCCGCTACTACGAAGGGGCCGAGCACGGCTTTCTCTTTTAGCGGCGATTTGGCGGACATGATGGCGACTTGGTCGAAGATGCGTTCCACGCCCGAGATGGGTGCGGGGAACGTGATGGTGACGGAGGTGGGAGAGCCGGCTTTCGCGATCACTTGGCCCGGGCCGGAGCGGAATGCGTCGGCGATGGAGGAGTGCACCGTGGGCGCCATCATCTGCTGGAAGGTGTAAACGACATCGTCTGCGGTGAAGGGCGTGCCGTCAGAGAACTTGAGGCCGGAACGAAGCGTGAACGTGATGGCTGTGCCCATCTTCGCGACCTTCCATGAAGTGGCCAGGCCGGGCTCCAGTTGCTGGGTCTGGCGGTTCATGCGGATGAGGACTCCGCCGGTGAGATAGCGCACCGTCTCTGAGTTTTCGTCGCCGACCAGGTAGGGAGTGAATGTGCGCGGCTCGCCGTGAATGACGAAGCGGAGTTCGGCAGACGCCAAGGCCTGCAACGCGAGAATGAATAGAAGGATGAAAGATGTACGCTTCACGCGTTCTCCTTTTCCGGCAAGACGATCTGAAACGCGCTAACAACCACAACTAACAATATCAGTGGTGCAAAGCGCCAAGGTTCGACACTGAGCGCTGAGAAGTTCTCAAGCTCGCGAAGCAAGCCGCCGAGCGAGGGCATGGGTTCGTTGACGCCGAGGCCGAGTAGGCCGAGATTGGCTTCCGCGATGATGAAGATGGGGATGGATACCCAAAATTGCGCGAGCAGGATGGGCTTCATGTTGGGCAAGACTTGAATCACGAACAGACGCCATCCGCGCATGCCTGCAGCTTCAGCTTGAAGAACGAAGTCCGAGCGGCGAAGATCGCGCGCGGCGGATGCAAGGACGCGGGCAGTCGCGGCCCAGCCGAGGATGCCGAGGATGGAAAAGGTTATGAGCATCGACACTTCGGCTGAGGTGTTGAGGGGCATGACTGCACGCACGGCGATCAGCAGGAAGAGCCAGGGCAGCGAGAGAAAAAGATCAGTGAGCGTCATGGCGGATTTTTCCAGCCATCCGCCGACATAGCCGGAGACGCCACCGATGAGCGCGGCGAGCAGAACGGAGATCACAGACGCGGTAGGAGCCAAGATGAGCGAGACGCGGCCGCCGTAGAGCAAGCGCGAGAAGCGGTCGCGGCCGAGTTCATCTGTGCCGAGGATGAAACGATGCGATGGCGCGAGGTCTGGCGAGTCGCGGTATTGAGTGGCGTATCCCGCAGGCGCGAACAGTTCCGCGAAAAGGCAGGAGACGCAGATGAAAAGCAAAACCGCTAGCGCGGCGGCTCGGGCGTATCTCATGCGCGCCTCGCCCAAATGTCCGAGACGAGTTCCGCGCTGGAATTCGCGATGAGCGTGAATGCTGTCACGAGCAAGGTGACGTTCACCAACACTGGCAGATCGCGGCCGAGAGCGGCTTGCCATGCGAGTTGCCCGACACCGGGCGAATCGGCGAT
>JAICWB010000224.1 GCA_025935035.1 Terriglobales bacterium | reverse complement strand
GAATCGAAGGGCGAATCCTGGCGAACCTAGCGACGGCGCAGCCGGAAAAGAGAACGCGGCTGCGCTGGTGGGCGGCGACGGGACTGGCCTTGGCGGCGGCAATGGTGCTGGTCATCTTCCTTACGATGCCACGTGAAACGCCAGAACCAACAAGTACCATCGTCGCTGTGCTGAAGCCTATGCCAGAGCTGCCGGTAATGGAAGTACCAGAGCTAACGCATAAAGGAGCGAAAGCTGATGGCAGGACCCCTCCCGGAAGTCAAACAAAAGCGGTACCACGTCACCCTTCAACTAGGGTTTCCCAGCTTGCCGTCGTAAAGCAAGACGTCTTCCCTGCTCCTTCTCCTCTCTCAGACCAAGAGAAACTGCTATTGGCCTATGTACGGCATACACCGCGAGAAGAGATCGCGGCCAATGCCAAACCCGATGACGAACCTATGTTGAACAACCAGATCAATCAAGTTCTCCCTTTGCAGAAAAACGGTGACAGCAATACAAATTCGAGGTGATAAGAGGAAATATGAAAAAGCTACTGATAGCGTTACTGTTGTTCACATCCGTAGGACTGGCACAAACCGCTGACGAGGCCAAGAAGGATCCTGCGATCTACAAGATAACCTTCACGGTCGCGGAAGTGCAGAATGGACAGCGCTCGAATGTGCGCAACTATGCCATGTTCTTGTCCGCCAACGGACGCACACATTCCACCAGGGTCGGGAACCGGGTACCGGTCCCCGCTAAAGACAACACTTTCCAATATTTAGATGTAGGCCTGAATATGAACTGTGCCGTCACGTCAGAGAAGAGCGATGGCATCGCTGTTGAATTCAATTTTGATCTTGGCAGCCTCATCACACCTGAGGCCAGTGCTTCCGACCACCTGCCGGTCGTTCGTCAACTACGTCAGGACGGTGTCGCTTATCTGCCACTAGGAAAGGCAACGGAGATCGCCAGCGCCGACGACATCAATACCACGCGGACGGTGGTAGTCGAAGCGACCGCGACGAAGATCAAATAGTTCTCCAGCCGTTCCCACCTTATCGCGCAGTCTTAGCGGTAGGGTGGGAACTCATTACCTCTTCCGCCGCGGCGATCGCGGCGTGCAGCTCTTCATCCGTTGTATAAAAGTGCGGCGACATGCGCAGCCCCGCCTTGTAGCGGAAGTCCACAACCACATCTCGCTTCAGCAATTCCGCACAGATCTCTTTTCCGTTGGGCAGGTCAATGGAGACCGTCCCGCCGCGCTGTTCAGGATCGCGCGGGGTTTTCACGGTCCAGTCTCGCTCATCGGCCAGCTTGATCAGGATCTCTGTCTGTCGTTTCGATTTTGCGCGGATCCGCTCCATGCCTGCCTCGCGGATGATCTTCAAACCAGGACGCGCACAATAAAGAGCTGCGATGTTCGGCGTGCCGTTCATGAAGCGGTACGAGGTGTCGCCTGTGTAATGTGTGGGGCCGATATCGAAGTGAAATGGCTTCTCGTGGGCCACCCAACCTGTAAGCTTCGGCTTGAGCGTCTTGGCCAAATCCGGTCGCACATATAGATAGCAAGTGCCCGGGCCACCGCAGAGCCACTTCAAAACGCCGCCAGTGGCGAAGTCCACGCCGAGCGCCTGCACATCCACCGGCATGGTTCCAACGGAGTGGAAGCAATCCAACAGCACCATCGCGCCGACCTTGTGCGCTTTCTCGACGATCGCTTTCGCGTCTTGAATGAATGCGCTGCGGAAGAAGACATGAGAGATCGGGACGATCAGCGTCTCTTCGTCAATGGCATCGAGCACCTTCCGGAGCGGAACGGTGATGTCATCCTCGGTCTTCACCACCTCGATGCGCGCGCCGAGAGCCCGTTGCGCCTCCCAGAAGTACATCACCGAGGGAAAGTTCATCTCGGTATAGACCACTTTGTTGCGCTTGCCGGAAAAGTCGAGACACGAACCGATGATGGCCTCGCACTGCGTCACGTTCTGGTGGCAACTGATGCTGCCGCGTTGGGCGTTCATGAGCTGACCGATCTCATCACCGACCTCGCGGGCCATGACCCACCATTGTTCTTCCCATGCGCGAACGCCGCGGCTGGCCCAGACGTCACAGTACTCGCGGGTCGCGTCATAAACGCCGCGCGGCATAGCGCCCAGCGAGTTGCTGATCAGGTAGATCGATCGGTCCAGGATAGGAAATTCTTTGCGCAACTCTAACAGTGCCGCTTCATCTGCGCTTTGGGTATTAGCTGGCGTCATAGGGGGATTGTACCCTTGTCGCCCGCAGCGAAAACCGCGTCATTACACTGATTGCCGCTCTGGCTGTGAACGCTTACAATACGCAGACCTGACAATCCCATTGAGACATGGCTGACACGCAGAAACGTCTGGAAAAAGCGGAGAAATACCTCCAAAAGGGCAAACAGGAAGACGCTCTGGAGGAGTACCTCGGCATTCTTGAGGACGAACCCCAGAATGACAAGGTCAGGCAGCAAGCCGCCGACATCTGCCTAACACTGAATCGCACCGAAGAAGCCGGCGAGATGCTGGCCCAACTTTTCGACAAGCAAGCTGAGATCAACGATTCAGCCAAAGCGGTAGCTAACTATAAGAAGCTGGCGCGGTTGCGAACGCCAACCGTGGACCAGACTTATAAGTTCTCTCAACTCATCGAACGATCAGATCGAAAAGCCTCGCTGGAGGGCTACGAATTAGCCATCAATGCTTTTCAGGCCGGTGGGCGGCAGAGTGATGCTCTCGGCGCTCTTAAGAAACTCGTGGCACTCGATCCTTCCGCAGCGAATCTCAAGCGCATGGGTGAACTCGGCACTGCGCTTGGCGACAACAAGGGTGCGGCTTCCGCCTACCTAAAACTTGCGGACTGGGAGCCGGATCATGCCGAGCAGCATCTGGCCAAAGGATACGAGCTAAACAGCGCTGATCCGCAACTAGCCCTTGTGTATGCACGAGTGCTGGTGGAAGCGGGCAAAGGGGAAAAAGCTGCGGAAGTGATTGCGCCGCACGCCACAGCGGCCAATGCCACTCCAGAATTCCGGGAGACTTACGCCCGCGCACTGATGGCCGCCAACCGCCCTGAAGAGGCGGAACCTTTCATCTGGGAGTTGCTTCAGAAGAATCCAAAGCAGACGGAAGACGTGGGCCGTCTGATCGAAGCATTGGTGGTGAAGGAGCATCACGAGCAAGCTCTTACTGCGGCACAGAAACTTGAAGCGATCATGAGCAAGCAGAGCCTGCGCCGCGAGTTTGTCACGCTCATGAAAGAGACACTTGCGAAGCATCCGCCGGGCGCGGTGTTCCTCGAATACATGGTGGGCGTATATAACTCTGCCAACCGCGAGCAGGATTACTGTGAGACTCTGATCTCCCTCTTTACGCTGTACTTCGCGGCGGGCAATTTTCTTAAAGCGGCGGACTCCCTGGAGCGCGCTATCGAAGTGGACCCTTATCAGCAGGGGAACCAGAAAAATCTGGAGATGCTGCGCGGCAAGATCGATCAGCAGCGCTTTAACGCGATCGCAAACCGCCTCACGACCGTCGGGGCGGAAGGCGAGCCGCAGACCAAAGATGCCGGCGGTCAGGAAGCGTTCGACAAAGAGCCGACCGTCCTTGAAGACTTCATGCTGCAGGCTGAGATCTTCATTCAGTACTCGATGCGTTCAAAAGCGATCGAGCGGCTTGAGCGCGTGAACAAGCTCTTCCCTCACGAAGAAGAGAAGAACGAGAAGCTGCGGAATCTGTACATGAACGCCGGGTTTGTACCGAAGTACGAGAAATCCGCGGCATCGAGTACTCCGGCTTCTTCTGCCCCCGCGGCTACAGGCGGCATAGCGGTTCCACTGTCCCCGTTCGGACAAGCGCCTAGCTACGGCGGAGGTACGCAGACGGCGGCAGTGGCGCAGCCCACGCCGCAAATGGGTCATGACGAGAATGCGGTCGATAACTTTGGACGCGTGACCGAGATCACCCGCAACATTTACAGGCAATCCACCGTGAAAGGCGTTCTATTTACAGCGGTGAATGATGTTGGCCGGCACTACGGTGCCAGCCGATGCATCGGCGGATTGTGTTCGCCGGGCAAGCCGCCATCCGCGGCACTGGAATACTGCGCGCCCGGTATTAAGCAGTCTGACGTGCAACATATTGTTAAGTTGCTGGCAGCGGTACAGAATCTGGCCATCCAGTCCGGCCTTGTCTCAATCGACAATGCTGCCGGTGCGCCCGACCTTGCCTCAGTACAAGGTTCGATCACGGCACTTGGCATTCGCTCACTGCTCGCCGTTCCCCTGATTGACAGTTCCAATGACGAGCAAGTCGGCATTTTGATGCTCGAGCAATGCGACCACCAACGTAATTGGCGCCAGACTGACGCTGTCGTGCTGAAAACCATTGCCGACCAGATGGTTCTGGCGGTGAACAATGCCAAGCTGCGCAGCTTGATGAAAAACCTGGCAGTGACGGACGAGAAGTCTGGACTGCTGAAACGGTCTTCATACCTGGATGTCCTGCTTTCCGAGACCAAGCGCGCGTTCACCCAGAACTCGACAGCATGCGTGCTGCTATTGCACTTTGGCAAAGCGTCGGCGATGGTCAAGGAGATGGGGGAGCCGGCGGTTGAAGCGCTGATGCAGCAGATCGGCCAAGCCGTGTGTTCGCAAGTCCGGCAAAATGACGTGGCGGTTCGCTATGAGCTCACGACCATCGCGCTCATCCTACCTGACACCACTGACAAGAACGCATTTTTCGTGGTGGAGAAGATGCGAAAGGCTCTAAGTTCCGTGAAGGTAGGTAACGCGCAAAAACCGGTGTCTATCGCGGTCGGCATAGCCGAACTGGCTATGCAGACGCAATTCGATCCGCTCGATATTGTCACTGAAGTGATCAATCGCGCGGAATCGGCATTAGAAGGCGCACAGGCTGAAGGCGTAAATTCAGCGAAGTCGCTCGCTCCGCAGATGGAACCTGCCGCCGT
>JAICWB010000340.1 GCA_025935035.1 Terriglobales bacterium | reverse complement strand
GGCTGGTCAAACGCATTGATGCCGTAAAGCTCGCCGCAGAATGCGGTTTGGAATTCCAGCAACTGGAAGAACGCGCCGATGTGGTATTCGTCCACCTTCGGCATCGTCCAGCGACAGTTTGGCCGACCGGCTTCCGTGAGCGCCGCTTCCGTCGCTACGCGCTCGGAGTGGAACAATTGCGACAGCTTCTTGCCCCGCAGATAAGTGGCTGCGTCAAACTTGGCAAATGCCTTGTTTGACGGCACCTTAATATCTTCGCGGTCCCGCTCCACCGTCCAGAACGTCAGCATCTTGTCATGCGGGCCTTCCACGTAGAGTTGCACCTGCGAGTGCTGGTCGGTCACACCTAGCGCTGCCACCGGCGTCTGCCCGCTATTAACGATGATGCCCTTGCGGTCCACCCGTTTGCCCAGGCTCTCCGCCCACAGCTGCCGATACCAGAACGCCGCGCCCCACAGATACGCCGAGTATGCGAACACGATCTCGACTTTTTTGCCGCGCTTGGTATCAAGCCCGTGATGCACCATCGCCGACTGCACCGCCGGATTCTCGTCAAACTTACGTGACCACGCGATGCCATTGGCATCGCCCGCGCCTTGCATCAGCTTGCGGATGTCGAGCCCGATCAGCGCCGCCGGCAACAAGCCGACAGGAGTGAATACGCTGAAACGGCCGCCCACGTCGCCCGGAACGAAGAAGAGCTTGTATTTTTCCTGCTGCGCGATGGCGAGCAAGTCGCCCTTGTGCGCGTCTGTCACGGCAGCAATGCGGTTTGCCGTCTTTTTTCCGCCAACAGCTTTCACCAGCCATTCGTGCACGATCATGAACGTCGAAAGCGTCTCCGCCGTGCCGCCGGATTTCGCAATAACGCAAACAAAGGTGCGCTTCGGATTCAGCTTTTCCAGGAACGCCGAGACGAATCCGGGATCAACGTTGTCCATCACGAACAGGCCGGGCTGCTTCTTGCCCAGCGTCTGCACAGGATGTGGCCCGCGCATGGCAGTATCCAGCGCATAAGGCCCCAGCGCAGAGCCGCCAATGCCCAGCACCAGCACTGAATCGAAATCGCCACGCATCGACGACGCATACTTTTCGATCGATTTGATCGTATTAGTGTCGAGCGGCAGGTTGGGAAAGCCGACCTCGCCCGAATCCACGCGCGAGCGGAAGGCATTGACCACGTCACCGGCGATCTTCGGATCGAAATCGCCGGGCGCAAGACCGTAGTCACCCACGGCGTTAGACATCACATTCTGTGCGTTGAAGCGGATGGGAAAAATGGCCATTGCAGGGCTCTTTCTCGCCTGATGAGGGCGTGACGGCAATCCTCTTAGGAGAACAGAATCTATCAGGAATGGAGCGGTTTAGGGAAGTCTAGGGTCAGCTCTGCCGCAGATAAGTCCTAGTAATGCGGTCATGCCAGCCCAAGCTGTCTTCGTCAAACACGGCCCAGGCAAATCCGAGGCCGATCGACATGCACGACAACACCATGGCCGCCGCCCGCGTTGCGCGCGTTCGCTTAGTAGGCACACAGCCTTCGAAGCTGCTGAGCTCCAGTTGCGACATCAGCATGCCCGGCGTTATCCCGCCGAAGACTAGAAATACGTAGTGATACACCGCCCAAAGTACGGCAGGAAGCAATACAGCGATGGCGGTCGCCGCTTTTCCCTGCGGCACGAACTTGGCCACGCTCAGCACGATCAGAGCGAATATTGCTGCCGCGGTCAGCACCAACACCGCGTCCATCACACCGCACAAGATTCGCGGACCAAGCGGCGCCACCTGGATCGGCAGCAACTGCGTCAGTTCATCTTCTTCGTAGTTCTGCGCCCACTCCGGCAGTTCCGCCGGCGTATCGAGAAATACAGTGGCAATCTGCTGCGGCAGGGCCTCTTCCGCGTGTGCCTCAGCGTGCAATTCCTCTTCGGGCACATCCAGGATGCGCGGCGTGGTGATGGATTCGGCCAGCTCTTCCGCGAACAAAGTCTGCGGAGCTGCCGGTTTGGGAAACTCTATGAGATTGTCTTCCGAATCGCGCTCCACCGGAGCCCGGCGCGTCTCTGCCTTCATCGCCATCCGGTCATAAATGGTAGGGGCAGGAGTTGGAAACGGCGGGGGCGGCTCATACGCCGGCTCCGCATTCTCTTCAGCCATCACATCAAAAGTGTGACTCTGGTCCGCGAAATTCTC
>JAICWB010000053.1 GCA_025935035.1 Terriglobales bacterium | reverse complement strand
TGCATATTACCTAGCACTCAGCAATCAGCAGTCAGCATGCAGACTTCAATGACCGTGTCCGGAACGCTTTTCTGGTTTTAGTTCGAAGCTGAAGAAGAGGGAATTGGATCCGTTGTAATCGATCTTCTTTTCGGCGGGCATAAATCCTTGCCTCGACGCTGTTAGCTTGCATCCGACGCAAGGTTTGTCGGTCGTGATCTCATACTTGCCCCCGAGGCGAGTGGGGACTGTCATGACTACATTTCCGGATTTGTCGATCAACTTGATTTCAGCGCGAGTGACTGGCCAGCCGTCTGGCGAAGTCGTGAAGCCCGAGATCTTGCCCTTGGGACGCAGGCCGTCTGGCGAGACTGCTCGGTTGTAATATCCGGGACCGCGGAGGGGGCGTCCGCCGAGATTGCCTGTGACTTTTTCATGTTCTAGTGAAACGACGCCGTTTACCAGCACATATTCAATGCCCTTTGACGGCCGATTGGGATTCTCAAACGTGGCGACGTCAATGACGGTGTTTGGGTCGAAGATTGTGATATCGGCGTAATAGTCCTGCTTGATGAGACCGCGATTGTCGAGGCGGACTTTTTGCGCGGCGAGCGACGTCATCTTGCGGATGGCATCTTCGAGTCGAAGTACGTGTTCTTCTCGCACGTATTTTCCGAGAATACGCGGAAAGGAACCATAGGCACGCGGATGGCTTTTGCTTTCGCCGAGCGGACCTTCGGGGTTCACTTCGCCGTAATCTGTGCCGACGCTGACCCAGGGCTGCTGCATAGCCAGGCGAACATCGCTTTCGTCCATGCTGAAGTAGACGGCTCCGGTATTGTCGTGGTCGGCGATGACGAAGTCGACGAGCGCGTCAAAGGGGTCTTTGTTTTCCATCTTGGCGATGTCGGCGACGGTGCGGCCTTCGTACTTCTTTAACTCAGGATTGAGAACGCTGACGACCATCACGCCTTCCGGTCCGCCGACTCCGCGCCACATATTCTCGAATTTGTCAGTATTGTTCTCGCTGAGTTCGGCGCGAATCTGTGCACGGGTGGCAGAGTCTTTGAGCTTTGCGATGAATGCGTCTGTACCGCCGGCGTGCCATTTTGCGGGGATGGTTGCGCCCAGGGAGGTGGCGGATGCGATATACGGATATTGGTCGGCGGTGATGTCGAGGCCGTCCGCACGTGCGTGTTCGATGGCGGCAATCACATCTTTCATCTTGCCGGCGTTCTGTTTGCCGCTGCACTTGAGGTGAAAGATCTCAACGGGAATGTTGGCTTCGCGTGCGATCTGGAAGGCTTCGTTGAGTGCGTCCATTTCTTTGTCACCTTCATTGCGGATGTGGCTGGCGTAGATACCCCCTTTTTCTGCGGCAGCCTTGGCGAGGGCAACGAGTTCATCTGTCTTGGCGTACGAACCGGGAGCGTAGATGAGCGCGCTGCTTACACCCATGGCGCCATCGTCCATGGCGTCGCCGACCATGAGTGACATGGTCTTGAGTTCATCGGCAGTGGGAGGGCGGTCATCGTTGCCGATGACGTAATCGCGAAGTTGGGCTGCGCCAACATATGTTCCGAGGTTGATGCCACTGCCTTGCTTTTCTAATCGGTGGAAATATTCGTCCAGCGATTGCCAATCGAGTTTGATATGGAAGTGATCGGTGAAATCTTTGTCTTCGGCTTTTAGCTTGTCATTCAACGGAGAGATGGAACCGCCTTCACCGGTGATCTCCGTGGTGATGCCTTGGGTGAGTTTGCTGACCGCTTGTTTGTCGACGAGGAGATTGGTTTCGGATTGGCCGAGCATGTCGATGAATCCCGGCGCGACGATGAGATCCTTTGCGTCGATAGTGCGCTTTGCGGTGACGTTAGCGGCGGCATGGCCTATGAAGGTAATGCGGTCACCGTTGATGCCAATGTCGGCGTAAATCCAGGGGTTACCGGTGCCGTCGACAAGTTTGCCGTTGCGGATGAGGACATCGTATTGCGGGGCTTGCGCGAACGCGAGGACGCCGAAAAGGCAGAGGAACAGCGAGGCGAGGAATCTCATAGGGGAGTGGTTATAGCACAAGTCGGGGCTTCGCTATAATCGAGGGTTGTCAGAAGCGTTCTAGCGGCACAGGAGTGTCCCAAATATGTCATCGGCGACCGGCGCTACGCGCCAGGAAAAAGATTCCATCGGACTCAAAGATATTCCCGCGCACGTTTATTACGGAGTGCAGACGGCGCGCGCGGTGGAGAACTATCCCATCAGCGGAATGCGCGCGCACCCTACACTGATCCGCGCGTTCGGGCTTATTAAAAAGGCAGCAGCGCTAGCGAATAAGGAATTGACGTTGGTGGACGACCAGCGTGCGGACGCGATCATTGCTGCTGCGACTGAAGTGGCGGATGGTAAGTGGAACAACGAGTTCGTAGTTGACGTGTTCCAGGCGGGCGCGGGCGTGAGCTTCCATATGAACTCGAATGAGGTCATCGCCAATCGGGCGACGGAGATCATGGGCGGGAAATTGGGCGAGTATCTGGTTCATCCGAATGACCATGTGAATTATGGGCAGTCGACCAACGATGTGTTTCCGACTGGGATGCGTTTGGGCGCGTTGTTGGAATTGGAGAAGCTTTATCCGGCGCTGGAGGGATTGGCGTCTGCGTGTGAGACGAAGGCAAAAGAATTCGACAAAGTGATGAAGTCTGGCCGCACGCATATGCAAGACGCTGTGCCGATACGGTTGGGGCAAGAATTCGCAGCGTATGGATTAGCGATGCGGAAGGCGATCGCTTCGATCAAGCACGCGTCAGATGGATTGCGCGAACTTGGGTTGGGTGGTTCGGCCGTGGGAACTGGGATCAATACGCACCCGGACTACCGCGAGAAGGCGATTGCGCAACTATCAAAACTGAGCGGACAGAAGCTCACTCCGGCGGTAGATATGCGCTGGGCGATGCAATCGAATGCTGCGATGGCAGAGGTTTCGAGTTCGCTGCGCAACCTGGCGCTTGAGATCATTCGCATATCGAACGACGTGAGGCTGATGTCATCCGGGCCGAATACTGGCTTTGCGGAGATCAACTTGCCCAGCCTGCAGCCTGGCAGCAGCATCATGCCGGGGAAGATCAATCCTGTGATGCCGGAGTTGGCGGCGATGGTCAGCTTCCAGGTCGTGGGCAATGACACGGCGGTTGCCATGGCGGTGCAGGGTGGGCAGCTTGAGTTGAACGTGATGATGCCAACGATGTCGTACAGCGTGATGCAGTCGATCACGATTCTGACGAACATGATCAGGGTATTCACGGACCGCTGCATCTCGGGTATCACAGCGAACGAGAAGCGCTGCGACTTCTATGCGCAGAGCACGGTGTCGCTGGCTACGGCGCTGAATCCGTATATTGGTTACGCGAAAGCGGCTGAGATCGTGAAGGAGTCGGTGGCGACAGGGCGGTCGATCATTGACATTGCGCGAGACAAGAAGCTATTGAGCGAGAAAGAGATCGAGGAGATTCTGGACCCGGCGAGGATGACGGAGCCGCAGTATCCTCTGGAGGCGGCTAAGGAGCGGGACAGCAAGACCAAGTAGGACAGTAGTCAGTTGCCGTAAGTCAGGAAGCCATGCGGTTGTTGCGTGGCTTTTCGCTTTTGTGCGATATGCGTTTACACTCGATGCGATGCCTACGAAAGAAAAAGAAATCGTGGCCACCTTGCCTCGCGTGAAGACCAAGCGTGGCGGGAACAGCAAGACCGATGTATTGGTGATCGGGGCTGGACCGACCGGACTGGCATGCGCCATTGAGGCCCAGAAGATTGGCGCCAAGGTAAAAGTCGTGGACAAGGGCTGTCTGGTGAATTCGCTGTATCACTATCCGCCAAACATGTTGTTTTTCACCACGCCGGAGTTGCTGGAGATCGGGGACACCCCGTTCACCAGCGCGAACCAGAAACCTACCCGCGAAGAGGCGTTGCAGTATTACCGGAAGGTAGCGGCTCATTACAAGCTTAATGTGCGGCAATACGAGAGAGTCATCAGCGTCAGTGGGGAAGACAACAATTTTCGCGTCATGACGGTTGACCAGAATGAAGCGGCGCACGAGTACCTCACGCGCAAGGTCATCATCTCAACGGGATATTACGACCTTCCGAATCATTTAAATATTCCGGGCGAGGACCTGAAGAAGGTCTTTCATTACTACCACGAGCCGCATCCGTTCTATGACACAGACGTGCTGGTGATCGGCGCGAAGAATTCCGCGGCGATCGCGGCGCTGGCGCTGTGGCGGCATGGAGCGCGCGTGACACTCGTCCATCGCGGGCCGGAACTGCATAAGCACATCAAGTATTGGATATTGCCGGACATCGAGAATCGGATCAAGAGTGGCGAGATCACGGCGTACTTCAACACAACTGTGAAACAGATCACCGAGGAGAGTGTGACGCTTGTGGCGCCGCAGGGCGAATTGGAATTGAAAAATGATTTCGTGTTCGCTCTTATTGGATACCATCCAGATTTTGAATTCCTGACGCGCGCCGGGGTGGAATTGTTGGGCGATCACAAGAGGCCAGCATGCGATCCGCAGACTCTCGAGAGCAATGTGCAAGGCATATACATCGCCGGAGTGTTACTGGCGGGCACGCGGACGAACGAGATCTTTATCGAGAACGGACGCTTCCACGGCAAGCACATCGCCGAAGACCTGCGTAAGAAGCTAAAAAATTAAAGTAGGCCGCTGCACCGAAGCAGAGTAGCTGTTCATCCCTGTTTATGAGGGTTCCAGCTACTCTGGCCAGCCCACCCCGGCCGCTGACAGGGCATCCATAGAGGAAAACCCAGAACTCCGGCTGATGCGACGGCCGATTCGGGAGAAAGATCGGGAGACCTTAGATGAGAAAGTTATGGCTGTTGGTTCTTGCATTCCTAGTGGCCGGCGTGCCGGCGATGTTCGCGCAAAGCACGGATCATTTTGAAGCTGGTGCATTCTTTGACTACAACCGCAACGAGAACCTTAACCTCAACCAATATGGGTTCGGCGGACGGCTCGGGTTCGCTCTTCGTCCGAATGTGAACCTAGAAGCGGAAGGCGCATATGACTTCCGTCGGAGCTTCACCGCTAACATTCCCACCGCTATCCCGCCTACGACCTTTCCGGCGAACTTCCGCACTACGCTTGGTCTGTTTGGGATCAAAGTCCACACCACCGGGCCCGTGCGCGTGTACGGCACTGTAAAAGGCGGATTTGTGAACTTCAGCATTGGCAATCCTTCAAGCGTGAGCACGGGGTTCAGCAATACGGTGAGCAATATCACAGACGGTGATACGCATCCGGTGTTCTACCCTGGGGCCGGTGTGGAGGCGTTTGCGAAATGGTTTGGCGTGCGCGCTGAGATCGGCGACATGATGTGGATGGACAATGGCTCGCATAACAATCTGCGAATCACTTTTGGGCCGCAGATACGCTTCTAGGACTGGCACAAGTTGAAATAACAAAAGCCGCCGAAAGGCGGCTTTTTCATGATTGCATGGTGAGCGCGGCAGGAATCGAACCTGCGACCCACGCATTAAAAGTGCGTTGCTCTACCGACTGAGCTACGCGCTCACGCATTATTAAATTTAACAGAGACGAGTGGATTTGTCTGAGTGTGGGCGACTATATGGATTGTGCGCCGCGAGCGCGGACCCTTTGCGCGGCTGATTCCATCGCCTGGGCAAGTTGTTCGAGATGATTGGCAGTGGTCAAGTAGCTGATGATCATGATGCGGATGACGCTGCGCCCGTTGACGGTGGTCTCTGAGATCCAGCGTTCGCCGGAATGAGTGACTTCTTCGACGACAGCTTTGTTCGCCGCGGAGATAGCGGCGTCGTTATCCATCTTCACCCGCAGGTTGATGATGGGTAGTACTTGCGGCACGGCAACATCGAATCGTGCTCCATCCCAACCAGTCATGCGACTGACGAATTGACGAGCGAGGTCCATCTGGCGGCCGATGTGATTTTCATATGCCAGGCGTCCATGCACCCGAAGCGTCAGGTACACCTTTAGTGAGTTCATGCGGCGTGACCACTGGGTGGAGACTTTGAAATTGTCCGGCTTGGGCGCGTTGGACTTGGGCATGTAGGGTGTTTCAACACCGAACGCCTGCTCCAGCAAATGCGCTTTGTTGGTGAGTATCACGCCGGCGGAGAAGGGCATGGCCAGCCATTTGTGCGGATCAAGGGTAATGGAGTCAGCCTGTTCGAGGCCGTGGACAAGGTCACGAAAGCGGTCTGAAAAAATCGCGGAGGCTCCATAAGCTCCGTCCACGTGCAGCCATAGTCCGTGTTCCTTGCAGATGTACGAGAGGTGGGTGAGGTTATCGATGGCGCCGGAGTTGGTGGTGCCGGCGGTGGCGACAACACAGAAAGGCTTCCGTCCAGCTTTCTTGTCAGCCTTGATGGCGTCGTTGAGGGCATTAGGTTCTAGCTGCGCCTCTTCGTTCACAAGGATACGGTTGAGCGCTTTGCGTCCAAGGCCAAGCAGTCCGGCAGACTTGTCAAGCGAGTGGTGAGCTTCTGACGATGAGTAGAGCACCGGGTGCGCGCCGATGGAAAGAACGCCATCCGTCACGTAGTTAGGGAACGCATGAGCCAAGGCTAGCGCGATACCGCTGAAGTTGGCTTCGTTCCCGCCGCTAGTGAATGTGCCACCGATCGATTCCGCCGGCTCGGTCCAGCCGACGCGTTCCGCGATCCAGCGAATGGTCTCATTCTCGATCTTGGAAGCGAGCTGCGCGCGGTTTTGCGTGGCGAGCTGCGGGTTCAGCGCGGCGACCAATGCTTCGGCCAAGACTGCCATGTAGGTCGGCGTGGGATTCATCAGCCCGTAGTAGTTGGCGCTGGGCACGTGAAAGCCGTAATCGATCAAACCTTGAGCAAGCTCTCTTAGGACGTGCGCGGGGTCGGCCGCGTTCTCCGGCATCTTGCCACTGAGGGGCGTGAATGTGCGTTGCTCCGCAGGGAGTTGCACGTTGAGCGTGGGCAGAGATTCGTAGTAGCCGTCAATGATCTCGATCAGTTGCTGACCGAGTTGGCGACGCGTCTCGGAATCGAACTCGAATCTCATTTGTTATTTTGAGGGTCAGCCGTGGCTTCTTCCGGCTCTGTGGCTTGTGTCTCGCCCGGCTGAAGGGGGCGCAGCAACGGGAACAGAATGACGTCTCGAATCGAGCGCGAGCCAGTCAGCAACATCGTGAGGCGGTCGATGCCGACGCCTTCGCCGCCGGCGGGCGGCATGCCGTAGGAGAGCGCGCGGATGTAGTCTTCGTCCATGGCGTGGGCTTCCTCGTCGCCGCGTTCTTTTTCGCTGAGTTGTTGCTCGAAGCGTCGGCGCTGCTCTTCAGGGTCGTTGAGTTCGCTGAATGCATTGCCGATCTCAAGTCCGCCGACAAACAATTCGAAGCGCTCCACCCAATCGGGTTCGTCGGGCTTGTTCTTGGATAGCGGCGAGATGGCAACAGGGAAGTCGTAGAGAATCGTCGGCTGGATGAGATGCTCTTCCGCGACCGCCTCGAACATAGCGGCAATGGTCTTACCCGCCGGTTCATCCGGATCGTACGGCATGTTGTGAATCTTTGCATCGTGCAAGCGCTTTACCAGCGCGCCGACCGCTTTTGCGCCGGCGAAATCTGACATCTGCGGCTTGCCGCCCGCAGCTTCGGGCCAATACTTGATGATGGCTTCGCGCATAGATAGACGCTGCCAATCGCCGAAGTCGATCTCGTGTCCGTTGAAAGTGGTCTTTGTCGTTCCGTTCACATCACGCGCAACCTGTGCCAGCAGTTCTTCCGTGAGGTCCATGAGCACGCGGTAATCGGCATAGGCCTGATAAAACTCTAGCATTGTGAACTCGGGATTGTGCTGCGTGGAAATACCTTCGTTGCGGAAGTTGCGATTGATCTCATAGACGCGGTCGAGCCCGCCGACGGTGAGGCGTTTCAGATAGAGTTCCGGCGCGATGCGGAGATAGAGGTCGATGTCCAGTGTGTTGTGGTGCGTGGTAAAGGGACGAGCCGCGGCGCCGCCCGCTAACGGTTGCATCATCGGCGTTTCTACTTCGATGAAGCCTCGTGAATCCAAAAAGCGGCGGATGGCCGAAACGACTTTGCTGCGCGCAACGAAGACCTTGCGCACGTCTTCGTTCATCACAAGGTCAACATAGCGCTGGCGATAACGCAGTTCTACGTCCTGCAGGCCGTGCCATTTTTCCGGCAGAGGTAGCAGGTCTTTGGCGAGGAAGTGAATCTCCTCTACGTGAATACTCAGTTCATTGGTGCGCGTACGGAATAGATAGCCTTTAACGCCGATGATGTCGCCGAGGTCAAGGAGCTTGTAGAGCGCGAATCCTTTTTCGCCGACGAAATCGAGTTTGACATAGATCTGCAGGCGTCCACCCTCTTGCTGTAGGTGGGCGAATCCGGCTTTGCCTTGTCCCCGAATGGACATGAGTCGCCCCGCGACGCGGACGTTGACCTTGTTAGCTTCGAGTTCCTCCGTCGTTTTCGCAGTGTATTCAGCGAGGATCTGCGGAATCGTATGGGTGAAGTCAAAGCGATGCGGATACGCCTGGAGGCCGAGCGCCTGAATCTGCTTGAGTTTTTCCTGGCGAAGCTCGTATATCTTGGTTTCTAATGACATGATTTCTTTGTGTGGGTGAAGTTGAGATTATAACAATTGGTGATCGCCAAGATTTGCGATTGCCATGATCGACGAAGATTCGGGCGACGGTCCTGTGCGATACTCATCGCGGGCAAGGAAACGAAGATGGCCGAGATATTCACGGCGAGCAGAATGACACGGGGAAACTTCCTTTTTCCGACGCGGATCGAAGTGAGCCCCGAGCGAGTCTTGCGGGTGAAGCCGCGTGCGTTCGGCCAGGACGAAGAGAGCATTGCCATGGGGAAGGTGGCGTCGGTGCAGATCAAAGTGGGATTGATGTTCTCTGACATCCGCATTGATTCGTCAGGCGGAAGCAATCCGCTGACGAGCCACGGACATTCGAAGACAGATGCGCGGCGAATCCGCGAGTTGATCGAGAAGTATCAACAAATCACGAAATAAAAAAACGGGCCGTTTCCGGCCCGTCCAAATAAACCTTCCTTAAGTCAGAAAGTGATCTTGGCGCCCAATTGAAAGATTCTGGCGCCGTCAAGATCGACCACCGATGTTGAAGTCGGCAGGCCGAACGCGGTTGCGCCGGAGTTTTGCGGCACGAGACATTGCGGAGCCGCACCGCAGACCGCCGGTGAAGTGCTGCGTGAAAATTGCGTGTTGCGCACGTTGAAGACATTGAAGTGGTTCAAGATGTTGAATGCTTCAACGAATGTTTGCAACTTCACTCGTTCGGTAATAGGAAAATTCTTGGTGAAACGAGGGTCGAGACGATAGGTCGCAGGCGTGACGAAGGTATCGCGGCCAGTGCCGGGCGTTCTCTCCGAACGGCTGTTGCCATCGTTGTTGAGATCGAAGTTCACGAGGCCGGAATAAGGCTGGCCGGATTGAGCGGTAAAGATGGAACTGATCTCCCATCCACCAAGAACGAACCGAACGGGAGCGGCGAATCTATTGGCATAGTCCAGTTGCCAGATCATGCTGGCCACCAAACGGTGACGCTGATCGTTGACGCCGTTGCCGCGGTCAGCGCGCGGGTTCAACGGATCGGAGATCTCTTTGGCATCATCGGTGACGGGCACCACAGCGGTAGCGTCAGGCGCGTCATCGATCACATGGCCCCAGGTGTATGCCACGGTACCTTGGATGGTGTGAGAAAACCGCTTGACCAGCTGCGCGGTGAGGCCGTTGTACTCCGAGTTAGCGCTGCCCTCAAACTGAAGGATGCGATTGAATGCCGCTACCGGCCGAACGGATGAATACAAGTCATAGCTGACCGTCGGCCCGCCCACGATAGGTATGGTTGCGATCGTTGGCGGAGCGAGATTGATATCGCGAGTGCGTTGCAGATGATTTCCCTTCACGAACTGATATCCGACCGAGAGCGAAACATCTTTTGCCAACTGGACTTCAACGCCGAGATTGGCTTGCTGAATCGCCGGCTGTTGATAGTCAGGCTGGAAAACAAAGATCACGGGGGCGCTGGCGTTACCGCCAGCCGGAGCTGCGCAATTCGGCGTAGCTGAAGGAGCGCCACACAGATTATTCGGATAAGAGGGAATAGCAGGTGTTGTCGCGGCGGTGAAGGTACGGGTGACTACGTTTATCCCGTTGTTCGATTGCGCTGTGCCTACCATGATGGAGGGCGTACGGCCGTAGAACATACCGTATCCGCCACGAACTACCACTGTTCCGTCAGACCACGGAGTCCAGGCGAAACCGAAGCGCGGCCCGAAATTGTTAGTGTCAGTGTTGAGCTGATCGGTGAAAATGCCGGCTGCTGCAGCCGCTGGATTGCTGACCGTTGGTTTGGCGGAATCCTGCAAGTCATAGCGAAGGCCAATGTTCAGGGTCAGGCTCTTCAAGGCGCGCCAATCGTCCTGAATGAATCCCGAGTATTCGTTGATGTTGGGTTGAGTGGTCGGACCCGTGGTGCCGGGGCCGGCGAAGGACTCGATCACGTTGTCACCGGCCGCGCCGGGAGCAGTTGCTAACAGCGGAGCGCCCGCAAGGCTGCGGCCGAAATTTTCCAGGCTGTTGAAGGTATAGTTTCCCGAAAAATTGCCGGGGAAGAAATTAAAAATGTTGTCATGGATGAATTCAAAGCCGGCTTTGAACGTGTGCTGACCGTGAACGTAGGTGAGAGTGTCAGCGTATTCCTGGCGGTGAATCGTCGTCTCGCGCGGGCTGAATGAATTGCGTCCCACAGTGAGCAGCGTTTGACCTAATTCACGTACTACGGCTTCCGGATTGTCGCTGGAAGCGGCACCGGGTTCCATGTCGCGCTGATAGTTAAACCGGCCTACATTGATGATGGTGGGAGTGAGGGTGGATGTGAGGGAAGCGGTGATCGTATCCGTGGTCACGGACGACGCGCCCGTATGCTCAAAGGAATTGGTTGCGCCGCCGTTCTCAAATCCCTGGCCGACGAAATTCTGGCGGTTATAACGGATCTGAACCTGATTACTCTGATTCACGTTCCAATCACCCTTTGCCAGGTAAGTGTCCTGATTGAGACCGCGGGTCCAGTTGCCCGCTCGAGCCGTAAGGTAGGCGATCGCCGCAGTTTGAAATGGGGTCGGAGCGGCAATCGTGGGGATGTTCAGAATGACCGTGTTCAACTGAGTGTTACGCTGGCCGTCATAATCGAAGAAAAAGAAAGCCCGGTCTCTCACAATGGGACCACCGATGTCTCCACCGAATTGGTGGAAGTGGTAGGCAGGTTTCGCCGGCGGAGCCAAATGGAGAATGGCGTTGTTCATCTTGTTCACAGGGTCATTGGCCGCCAGGCCACGGTCACGATAAAACTCAAAACCGGCGCCATGGAAAGTATTGGTGCCAGACTTAGTCACCACATTGATCACAGCGCCGCCGGCATGGCCAAGCTCTGCGGAATAACCGTTGGAATTAACCTGAAATTCTTGCACCGCGTCCTGGCTGAACTGGTATGGCGCGCGTCCTGAGCCGGTGCGGCCGGTGGTCTGTCCGAAAAATGTATTGTTGTCGTCGGCACCGTCCACTGTGAGCGAGTTCAACGTTCCGCGCTGGCCGGCAAAGCTGATGTCGCCGGTGCGCACGTCTTTCGTGACCGCTGGAGTGAGAAGAACGAAATCAATGAAATTGCGTCCGTTCACCGGCAGGTCACGCACAGATGTGGCGTCAACCGTTGAGCTGACGTGGGTGCGAGTGGTTTCCACGATCGGCACTTCAGAAGTAACATCCACCACCTGTTTTCCACCCGCGACGGACAGAGTGACGGGAAGATTCAGCTTCGCGCCTACCCGTACGACAACCCCTTTCATGGAGGTGTCAGCAAAACCGGCGTGATCCACCGTGAGGTCATAGGTCCCAATGGGCAGCACAGGAAGTTTGAATACGCCTTCTGAATCGGCGGTGGCATCGAAGACCCCACCGGTGGCCGTATTGGTGGCCTTTATATGCGCGCCCGCGATGACCGCGCCGGAATTGTCAGTGATGGTGCCTTCAATGGAGCCTTGATTGCCCGATTGAGCAAAAGCAAAAGCCGACAAAAGAATGGTGATGATCAGACAGGCAGCTCGGTTCGTCATACGCCTCACTCCGGAGATTTGAGAAATGGGTTTACGCGAAGCATTATAAAGCGTCGGTTAGACCGGAGTATGAATAGAATGTCACTAGCGAAACTATTTCCAGGAATGTCCACGTGAATCCACCGGAAGACAAAGAAGAGCAGTCAGAGAAAAAAAGCTGGATCGAGGCGGAGAAGCTGGTGCAGATCGGCGTGACGTTTCCCCTGGCTCTGGTCATCGGATATTTTGCGGGAAGCTGGTTGGACGCAAAGATGGGTACGCATTGGATCAAGATCGCGGGGATATTCGTGGGGATCGCGGGAGGATTTGTGCAGCTGATCCGCCTTGCGAGTTCTGAAGGAAAGAAGTAGCGCGATGGAAGAGCTTCCCCAGCCGCAGTTCGCGACGCAAGTCGAAGTCCAGCCAGATCCTGAAGCAGAACATTTTTATGAAGGGGCATTCTCGCGCATCATGCGCGGGATGTTCGTGCTGGCTGCGGCGTTCACCATCGCCGCCGAATTCCGCTTTGGGTGGCATGTAGCGGGCGGGTTCCTAGTGGGATGCGGCATGGCGATATTGAATTTCCTGTGGATCAAGCGCACGGTGAACGCTCTAGCGCAACGCATTGTTGAGCCGGAAAAGGTGGGTGACCCGCCCCCGAGAGCGACCTTTAAGTTCATGGTTCGATGGGCATTTCTGGCTGCAATCGCCTATGTTATATTTAAAAGTTCCATATTGAGTCTTACCGGCGTTCTTGTGGGCCTGTTTCTGCCTGTTGCGGCGATCCTTGTGGAGGCCGTGTATGAGACTTATGCCGCTTTGCGCCGCGGACTGTGACACCTGAGACGATGCCACAACTTCCTTTTACTCATTTTTTGAATGGCCTTTTTGCAGGGCCTGTGAATTCTTTATTGAACGCCGTCCATCATCCGTCGGCTGATCCGGGTGCGCCGATCGCGAACTGGTTCGCCATGGAAGTGCTCGTGGTGGGCGGACTGATCGTTTTCTTTTTGCTGATCCGCATGCGGCTGTCGGCGGAGAATCCCGGCGGGTTTCAGCATATGGCGGAACTGATCGAGGAGTTCATCGGCGGCGAGAGCGCGCAGATCATCGGCCATGGCAGCGAGAAATTTACACCGTTTCTCACGACCCTGTTTCTGTTCATCCTGATCGCGAACCTGATCGGGTTGATTCCCACGATGGCCTCACCAACGGCGGTTCCCGCAGTGCCGCTTGGATTGGCGATCTTAGCGTGGTTCTACTACCACCTGAACGGGATCATCAAGCAGGGGCCGTGGCATTACTTCCTGCACTTCTTTGGTCCGGTATGGTGGCTGGGGCCGCTGATGTTCCCCATTGAGATCGTGAGCCACATGGCGCGCGCGCTGTCTCTCACCATTCGTCTTTACGCGAACATCTTCGCGGGAGATATGGTCACGCTGGTGTTCTTCTCGCTCATCCCTATCGGCTTGCCCATCGTGTTCCTTGGCCTTCACGTATTTGTTTCGTTGTTGCAGGCGTACATCTTCATGCTGCTGACGGCCGTGTATCTGGCTGGGGCGGTGGCGGAGGAGCACTAACGGCAGTCGTCAGTAGTTAGTAGTCAGTAGTTAGCAAAGTCAAAAGCAAAATCAAGAACAAGAGCAAGAGCTGCGAGCGTGAGGGCCTGCCGTCCCAACGGCAACGTCAACCACCCACTGGCGGCAAATGAAAAAAGGAGCAATTACAAAATGCGTAAGATCGTATCGATTATCGGAGTGCTTGGCGCGGCGATGTTGGCTGCTACGCCGGCTTTCGCGCAAGGAACGGCCCCGGCCGCTTCCACCAACAACTTTCCCTGGGGCTACGCGCTGGCCATGGGCATCGCCTCAGGCCTCTGCGGCCTGGGACAGGGCAAAGCCACCGCAGGCGCCGCTGAAGCGCTGGCACGCAATCCTGGAGCCCGCGCGGGTATCCAGTTCGCTTTGATCTTGGGCTTGGCGCTCATCGAGTCACTGGCGCTTTATACCTTGGTCATCGTGTTCTTGACCAAAGCATAAGAAGTTCGTTGTGAAAGAACCTCCGCTTCGGCGGAGGTTTTATTTTGTGTTCAGAGCGGATAAATGTAGAGGTTTAGAGAAACGGTGTAAATTGTTGAATAGACTGCTAAAAACGTAGGAGGTCTTGAGCAGCACGTCCGGCGTACGCGAGGATGTTTCCGGGTGCGACGCCGAGATAGATGGTCAGTCCCGCAGCCAGCAAGAGCGAGGTTGCTACGGCCACCGGGACGGGGACGATCTCGACGGAATCGTCACCTTCCT
>JAICWB010000112.1 GCA_025935035.1 Terriglobales bacterium | reverse complement strand
CGATTGCCGAGATCCAAAATGATATGCGGCGGCAGGCAGCGGCGCTCATCGATCAAACGCGAGTTGATGCGCGTCTCCGCGTACTGCCGCAGCCATGCCAAAAGAGAGTCAACGCGAGCAGAGCCACCTGCTTGTGTCTTGGTTGCGTCCAGCATACGAACTTCCGCAGCCTTCCACGCGTACTCCTCTTTCAGCGTGCCATCAAGATACCTCCGCCGGCAGAGTTGGCGTTGTACCTTCCCGCTTGAGGTTTTTGGCAGCGAACCGCGCTTGATGAACACCATGGCATGTACCGGCACGCCATGATCATTGGCGATCCCCTGGGAGACCGTGTTGCGTAGCTGCTCAAGTTCGTCATGGGTATATTTCGCCCGTTCGATCTCATGAACCAAGCAAAGCTTTTCTTCGCCGTCCGCGGTGATGCTGAATGCAGCGCCATGGTCAGGACGCATGGCCTCGCTCGCATGTTGCGCCGTCCACTCGATATCTTGGGGGCTGTAATTTGAACCTCTAATAATGATGAGGTCTTTTAACCTGGCGGTGATGTACAGATTTCCTTTATGAAGGAATCCGAGATCGCCGGTCCGGAGATAGCGCTTGCCATTTTTCCCGGCGATAGTCGCGTGGAATATCTCCTCCGTCTCTTGCGCTTTGTTCCAATAACCCTGCGCGACGCCGACAGAGTTGACCCAGACCTCGCCCACCTTGTCTTCGCCGAGTTTATGGGACGTCGCTGCATCCACGATCGCGACATCGGTTTCCGGTAGCGGCACTCCGCAGGAAGCAAGAGCGGTCGCGTCATCACCATTATCGACAGCAATCACTTCGCCGCGCTCCAGAGCAGAAGCGCTGAATCGCCCGATGCTTGAAATCTTTCCCATTTCGACTGCGCTTACCATAAGCGTGGCTTCGGCCAAGCCATAGGCAGGCCGAAACGCTTCGCGCTTCAATCCGCAAGATGAGAATGTCGAGCAGAAAATTTCTGCTGAAGAGGGATGGATCGGCTCGGCTCCATTCCCTGCTGAGCGCCAACTGCTGAGGTCTAGTTCGGCGCGTTCACGTTCGCTGACGCGACGCACACAATATCGATAGGCAAAATCCGGCGCTTGGCTATGAGTAGCGCGGTACTTCGATATCGCCTTTAGCCAAGCCGATGGCCGTTTCAAGAACGCGAACGGAGACATGAAATATGACGGCGTTCCGTTGAACATCGGCAGCAGGAAACCTTCGATCAGCGCGTAATCATGGAAATGCGGGATCCAGCAGACCGACACGCTCGAGGCGTCATAACCAAGCGCCCGCTGCATCTGCGAGAGGTGTCCAACGATATTGCGGTGGGTCAACACGACACCTTTGGGCGAAGTGGTCGAACCGGAGGTGTACTGCAAATATGCGACCGTATCGAGTGAACCGCGGTGCAACTCTGCAAGCTTCGGTCCGCCTAGAGACTGCTGCGTGTCGATCCATTGCACGTCCTCGAGCACCGAGCCTACGTTGCTCTCGTGCAGAAGTTCATGCGACCGCGCATTCCCCAGCAGAGTCTTTGCGGCGCAGTCCTCCACCACTGAACGGATCCTGCGGGTTGCTCCCGAAAGGCGGCTTGCCTCCGGTGCGGGAATCGGCACAGCGATCACGCCGGCATAGAGACAGCCAAAGAACGCGCTAACAAAATCCACGCCCGTCTCATAGATCAGCACCGCCCGATCACCGGGCTTGGCATGCTGCAAGACTTGCGCCGCGATCTCCCGCGCGCGAGAGTCCAGTTGTGCGTATGTAAAGCTGCTGCCTTCCGTGCCGCCATCGGCTAAGTAGGTATAAGACAGGGCATTCGGCTGTCTGATCGCACGTTCGGCAGCGATCATCGTGATCGTGGCGGCAGCATGGGCCGTCGCACCCGAACTACGTTGATCTGTACTCATGCCATCACCCGCGACTCAAGGATGATGGTGAAGTCGTCAGGTGGGGCAAGTAGCGTCCCGTGTCGCTGCGGCTGCGATGATGTTCCTTCTGAAGTGATGGAAAAGGCTTTCAGTAAAGTCGCGATGATTGCTTTGAATTCGATCTCGGCCATCGTTTCGCCAAGGCATGCTCTCGCGCCGCCGCCGAAAGGGAAGTACTCGTACGGCGCATAAGTGCGATCCATGAAGCGCTCAGGCATGAACCGCTCACTCTGCGGATACAAATCATTGCGCCGATGGATCAGGTAAGGGCACGGCACCAACGTCGTGCCTGCGGAGAACATCTGTCCTGCAAGCTGTACATCGCGCGTTAATCTGCGGCCGGAAGGGGTGGTCACTACCGGATACATGCGGAGCGTCTCGCAAAAAACAGCATTGAGGTAAGGCAATTGAAGAGTAGCGTCGCCGATCGCATCAAGGCTATCAAGCTCATGCCGCAAAGTTTTCTGCGTCTGTTTTTCCTGACAAAGCCAATAGAGTGCCCACGTCAAAGCGATTGCCGTCGGGTCGACGCCAGCCACCATCATGGAAAAAACATGGTCTTCGCACTCCGTATTAGAAACCGGATCGCCCACAGCGGTATTTGCTTTAACGATAGAGGTCAGGATCCCAGGAATGCTGCTATCGGCACGGCGTGCTTTGATTTCGTGTGCCAGCAATTCGCGCATCCTGGGTTGTAGCCGGGCAAAGTTTCGCCACGGCGCCCAAGAACCACTCTGCCGCACAACAGTGTCGCGATAGCCAGACATCAGCATCTGGCTGGTTTCAGAATCTGTCTCTCCCAGAAGCAAAAGAACCATGAGTTCGAAACTGGCTTCATGGAAGGAAGGACGGGGATTAAACGCGATGCCTCGCGGCCAGCCACCCATGGCTCTTGACATCATGCGGCTGATGGTTGAGACCTTTGGCACCGAGCTCTGACGCAACAGCGGTGCTAGCAAACGCCGTTGTCGGCGATGTCCTTCTCCATCCTGCAAAAGAACAGAATGGTCGCCCATCACGTAACGGTAATGCTCATTGAACTGATGGCACTCGAACTGGTCAGGCGAGAGCTGAAAAATCTCTTTCACACATTGCGGATCAGAGATAAGCACTACCGGCCCCAGAGATCCAAGATTGAGCGCCGCCATCGAGCCATAGTCGCGGGCACACTCCTCCCAAAGTTCGACAGGAGATTCGATCCAGCGGCGCACTTGTTCGGTGGCAGGCATCGCCGGCCCGGGAAGTTCGTTCAGGGGGCGCATATTCTTGGGGTGTATGAACCTATATCTTCTTATACTGAAAATGTTTGTACAAGGACAAAGGGCGAAATAACGCCTTTCTTCCTACTTAAACCTTACCCTGTGAAGATGAAAAGCTGAATGGCAAATGCCCGCAAAGTGCCGGAAGGCATCGAAATCTGGCGAGTCCATCTGGACGATGAAGATCTGCGTCGCAAGCTGCGCGATGTAAGGTTATCGCCAGATGAAACGGGGCGCGCGGCCAAGTTCGTTCGCGAACGCGACAGAGAGAGATTCACCGTTGGACGTCTGGCATTGCGCCAGGTGCTCAGCGAATATGCACGCGTTTCGCCGGGCGCTCTCGAATTCCAATATTCGAAGGCGGGCAAGCCGAGCCTCAAAGCGCCCAGCACCCTCCTGAACTTCAATCTGACCCACTGCGAAGACCTGATGGTCATCGCAGTCACATCCATGGAGACTGTGGGCATTGATACGGAGCAGGTTCGCAACGATTCTGAGCATTTGAAGATCGCGGAACGCTTCTTTGCTCCACGAGAGGTCGAGGCACTCCGCTCATTGCCATCCGCCGAGCAGCCACATGCATTCTTCCTCTGCTGGACGAGGAAAGAAGCGCTGATCAAGGCAACGGGCTCGGGCATGAGCACACCACTTGATTCGTTCGAGGTCTCTCTTTTGCCTCGGGAGGACGCCAGGTTTTTGTCCGGCGCCAGCGGTTGGTCTTTGCATTCGTTCGTGCCGATGGAAGGTTTCGTGGCCGCCGTCGTTGCGCCTGGCACGGGTTGGAATATCGAGCACCTATTCTTATAGCTGCCTGCGGCTTGGGCGCCCAAATTCTGGGGGGGACGTCGAGTTGCGACGTTCGCTTCGGCTGGCAAACACTTACATCAGCCGCCTCATCTATCAGTCAGAGGAGCTATTCATATGTCTGACGATAAGACGAACAAAGGCACACCCGACCGCAAGCTCATCAGCATGAATGAGGATTACGAAGTCCGTTATTGGACTGAAGCGCTCGGCATCAGTGAAGCTCGCCTCCGAGAGTTGGTGGCAAGACACGGAAATTCCGCTGAGAAGATTCGCGAAGCGCTGAAGGCTGCCTAGTAATGACGGTGGCCAGTGATTGCCCAAAGGAACTTTGGCCGCCTGGATTCGACTACTCGGCTGCTTTTTTGACCGCGTCAGAGGAAGAGTCACTGCTGCGGATTTTCAAAGACCTGCCATTCCGGCCGTTCAACTTCCAAGGTTTTACCGCCAAACGCAGAGTAGTGGAATACGGTCTTGAATATGATTTCACCTCGCGGCAAGCGAGTGAGGCTGCGCCACTGCCTGACTTCCTTCGCGAACTGCAGATCCGGGCGGCAGCGTGGGCTGATCTTGCGCCTGATTTGATTCGCGAAGCAATCATTACGGAATATCCGGCTGGCGCGCCCATCGGTTGGCATCGCGATGTGCCTCAGTTTGAGGATGTGATGGGCATTTCACTTGCCAGCGCCTGCCGCATGCGCTTCAAGCCTTTGAAGGCCGGAAAGATCGTGCCCCTGACTCTGGCGCCCCGGTCTATCTACATCATGCGCGGCCCGGCCCGCTGGCAATATCAGCACAGCATCCCGCCAGTCCCCGCATTACGCTACTCCATCACGTTTCGTACTCTCAGGCAAAAGCGTGCCAAGCTTTCCGCATGACAAATCAGGTGAACGGCTGTGCATCCAATCACGCATGGCTCGCAAGAAAACTGCGCTGATGAAGGTCGCCAAGGAGGCCCGCTATGCGGCTGTCAATGCCATTTTCACTCACATGACTGACGCGGAGCGCCGAGACTTTGGCGAGTGGCATAAAAAACATCGCCAGGCTTCCGCTTTTGATTGGCCTGGCCTCAAGCCATACCTAGCTGCATTGGCCGACGACATTCGCGACGATAAGGCAGCCTGACCATGGTGCAACGTGGCGAGGCTCCCAAAGCGCATCCTCGTTTCATTGAACCGATGGAATGTTTGGCCGTGCCCAGCTTGCCGGATGCAGGCGGCTGGATCTACGAGGTAAAGCTCGATGGTTATCGCGTAATCGCAGTCAAAGACGGAAAAGATGTTGCGCTGTACTCGCGTTATGGAAATTCGCTCACGACAGACTTCCGCTCTATCGCCTTTTCATTGCAACACGCCGCAGGCCGCAGACTGGTTCTTGATGGTGAGATCGTTGCGTTGGACCACAAAGGCCGCCCTAACTTCCAGCAACTACAAAATCGCAAGCGCACCAAGGCCGAGGTCGTCTTTTATGTCTTTGATGTGCTGCACGAGAATGGCAGAGACCTGTTGGACCTGCCGCTCGGTGAACGGCGAAAACGCCTGGCTTCCTTAGCTGATTCTTTTCACGAACCCATCAGGTTAGCCCCTATCTTGGAGGCGCCTCTAGACGAAATCATTGAGAGTGTGAGGCGGAGTGGCTTTGAGGGATTAGTAGCGAAGCGTTCCACCTCAACCTACGAATCTGGCAAGCGAAGCGGCGCGTGGCAAAAGCGACGTTTCAATCAACAACAAGCTTTCGTGATCGGAGGCTATATGCCGGGCCGCAATTCCTTCGACGCTCTGCTGATCGGTGAATGGCACAAGGACGGACTGTATTTCTTAAAAAAGCTGCGCACCGGGTTTGTTCCCGCGACTCGACAAAAAGTCCTGCAGGCCATCGCTCCTATACGCATCACCAAGTGCCCATTCATAAACCTGCCCGAGCAGCGGCGCAAAGGGCATCCTCTTGACGCGGCTGCGATGAAGGATTGCGTCTGGGTCGAGCCTCGGATGGAGTGCGAAGTTGACTTCGTCGAGCGCACCGCAGGAGGGAAGCTGCGCCATGCTCACTTTCGCGAACTGAAATCCCAAGCGGCTTGACGATCGGTCGAAGCCCAGGCGTAGAGCCATCAGGGTTAAGGTCGGCATGACCGGCGCCCGCTCTGACATTGACCTCAAGCATCGAAATCCACGTCCAACCCACGTAGGCCTCCGTCAAATCAACAGCTAAACGCTCTCTTCGCGCTTGCACCCGTAAAACACCTTCCAGCGTGCTAAGGGTGGTACTTAATACCGTCTTACACCCTCATTTTTCCGAATTTGCAAGCGGGCTTGTGTTCGATTGAGACTGCGCTGTCTAGCCGATATCTTCATTTCAGCAACACTAACCGAGAAAGGTTTTTTGGAGGATCGGATTTTGAAAAAGCTCGGCATACTGGCAGCGGCGATTCTGGCAATGGCAACCATAGGGATGTCGCAAACCACCTACTCCAACATCGAATCGATGTCTGGCATCACCTCATGCAGCACTTGCGCAGGCTCCGGCGGAAACGGTACCGCAGCCACTTATTGGATGAAGCAGGGTGTATCGTCCCCTTCGCTTGACGGCAAGTCCACGCAATTCTTTTTGGGCGGCAGCACGCCTTACTCCGACGCCATGTGGACAAAGAGGGTTTCCAACTCCGCGAACTATCATCATTTCGTGTTCGACGCTTATTACTACGTTACCAACCCCAGCGCTGTGCAGGGCCTTGAGTTCAATATCACCAATTATTCGAACCAGAAGGGTTATACCTACGGGTTCACCTGCTCCATCAAGGATGGCGGCGTATGGAAATACTCTGCGCCGAAGAGCTCGACTAGCACCATGTCACAGATGTACTGGGCCTCGACCGGCATCTCGTGCCCTGCGCCTAAAGCATATTCATGGATCCACGTGCAGTTCGAAGGTGCGCGTACCTCTGACAATAAAGTTCAGTTGCTCTCGCTCACTATCAACGGTTCAAAGCACTACCTGAACAAGACGATGTATGCCCGCAGCTGCCCGTCAGGCTGGTCGGGTGTGACCACGCACATCCAACTCAACGGCGATTCCAAGCAGGACGACTACTCGCTCTGGGCTGACAAATGGATGGTAAAGCTTTCATAGCAAAGTTAAGCTGAACACCAGGCGCGCCGAAGCGGCGCGCCTTTTTCATTGCACGTTGATCTGGACGGGATTCGACAGGTGATTCAGTAACCCCGGCTGGCCAATGGCTTCCACATAAAGAGTCCATCGCCCTTTGCTTGGGAGAATATTTTTTACATCCAGCGAGTTGTTCCGTACGGCTGCGATGTCCTGCAGAGGTAAGACGACCGTTCCGTCTTGCGAGCCGAGTATGCGGAACGCGTAGATAGTTCGCGGATCACCGGTCGTGCGCCAATTTAAGTTTGTCCCCTGCGCCTGAGCCGTAACCGAGACGCAGTTGTCGATACCCGTCTCGATCTCAGTCCCTTCTTCATAGTCATTCCACGTGACGATCAGCAGCATGGGAAGCTGATTTTTTGCCGAATAGTAGCGGTCAACTTCAGCAAAGGTGCTGAGCCAGGTGAGGCCGCATTGTTCGGGGATGTGACGGTTCTTGCCCCAACTAGCAAGAGAGTCGTCGAATCCTTTGTACGCTGAGCCTATCACCACGCGATCACGATTCTGCGCCGCTGTCTTGTAGAAGCGGTCGAGATATTCAAGACTCGCTGGATCGCCTCCTTTAGAACCTTCCGGCGCGAGCCACGCGTAGGCTCCGTCAGATTGTGAGTGGTTGAATCCGCCTGAGTTGCGGAAAAGCAGGAGTGGCTGCCCTTGCACCTCATTGCGAACGCGGTTCCAATCGATCGAATACTTCGTCAGGTCAAAGATAAAAAACACAGGGCGACCGTCCACATGCACGTAGGCCGGGGAACCCATGTAGCGACGGTTCGCATAATTGATCTCGGAAACGATCGATTCGGTCACGTCGCATCCGGGATTTTTGGCGCATTGGTCCAGAGTGCCTGAATAGGAAAGCGCGAACTGGAAGCCTCGGCGCTCAGACTCTCTCATGAAGCGCTCAGTGACTTTGTCCTTGAAATCGTCGTGCTGCCCATACCAAGCGATGAATGCTCCCGCGATGCCGCGGCTCATCATGTCATTGATCTGCGAACGTATCTGTTCCGGTTCGTCAGAGCGATATTGCGCCAGCATATGGTTCTTTTCGCCAAACCAAGGCATGAAGCGGACATAAATCTTCGCGGTCGCGCCTGGATAGAGCAGTTGCGAGAGAGGGACTTTGCTTACGTTTCCAGTTGCGCCATAACTAGGACTGGCGCTGGTATTGTTTGCAATGATGGACGAAAGGCTGATTTGGCCGCCGGTCTGCCCGCGCGCCGAACCAATAAGGGCCGAACAAATCACGCCCATTACAGAAAAAAACAGGAACTTACGCATCTCCAGTTGGATGCCCGCTCTTGGGCGCAATGGCCAGGTACATGCGCCCTTTATGAAAATTTTACGGTTGAGGTGGGGGATTAGAAACTAGGCCACGGCGGCAGGTTCCATCTGCGGAGCGAGCGACTTCGCTGAATTTACGCCTTCAGCCTGTGCGCCTTCTAATGCCGATTCCGCGCGATTGATCACTTCAGTGACAATATCGAGCGGATCGAATTGCGTCTGCATAGCCAGT
>JAICWB010000197.1 GCA_025935035.1 Terriglobales bacterium | reverse complement strand
GGTATTACACCAAATCGCAGCTTGCCACCGGTGAAGGTGTGCCGTCCACTCAGCTTGGGCGTCGCTACCAGCATAGCTACTCTTCGCTGGGCGGCTGGTATGTGTTGGCGGTTCCGCGGATATTCGTAACGCCGTCACTGAACAGTAATGAGCATTACAGTCCGTACAACTACAACGGACACGTGCCGCTGCTGTTCTTTGGGTCGGCGTTTGCGCCTGGGATTTATCGCACGCATGCGGAGCCGGTTGATCTGGCGGCTACGTTGGCGTCACTGCTGGGCGTCAATAAGCCGACGCATGCGGTGGGGCGCGTGCTAACGGAGGCGATCCGCGGAAGGGGCATGGAAGGCGCGAGAACGGCGTCCACGGCGAAAGGCGGCAATGGCGATAAGGGAGATAAAGGACCGAAGTGAGCGACCAACCTGCCAACACGAAGCCCGGAGCGGCGACGTCCGCGAACGATGCTCCGAAGCGGGGTGTCGATTTCTCTGTCAGCTTCTGCGGACTGACGTTCAAGAACCCGATCATCGCTGCCAGCGGCACGTTCGGCTACGGCGTGGAGTTTGAAGACATCGTCTCGCTGGACCGGTTGGGTGGGTTCGTGGTGAAGGGGCTGTCGCGGGAGCCGATGGCGGGCAATCCGCCCCCGCGCATGTTTGAGACTTCCGCGGGAATGCTGAACTCGATCGGCCTGCAGAACATTGGCGCGCGCGCGTTCGTTGAGGAAAAGCTTCCGGCGCTGCGTAAGAAGAAGAACATCATGGTCATCGCCAACGTGTTTGGATACGCGACCAAAGACTACGAAGACACGGTCAGGATCCTGAACGAAGGCGAAGGCATTGCTGCGTATGAACTCAACGTCAGCTGCCCCAACACGCGGCATGGTGGTATGCAGTTTGGCGCGGATCCTACGCTGCTGGAGGAGGTGGTCTATTGCGTGAAGGCGGTGGCGAAGAGGCCGCTGATCGTGAAGTTGTCACCGAACGTGACCAGTATTCCGCGCATGGCGCATGCGGCGGCGCAGTCGGGGGCGGACGCGATATCGCTGGTCAATACTTTCGTTGGCATGGCCATCGAAGCAAAGACCCGCAAGCCGCGCATCTCAAACATCACCGCGGGGCTTTCCGGCCCAGCCATCAAGCCGATAGCGTTGCGCATGGTGTATGAGGCTGCACATTCGGTGGATATTCCCGTGATCGGCATGGGCGGTATTACTACCGGTGAAGATGTAGTGGAGTTCATGCTGGCGGGCGCGGCAGCGGTGCAGGTGGGGACGGCGAATTATTTTGATCCGTGCGCTACGGAGAGGATCGTCAGCGACCTGGAGCGATGGTGTATTGAGAATCGGGTGAAGGCGGTGACGGAGTTAACTGGGGGGTTGGATGTGAGCACTTAGCATCGAGCAGCGAGCATCAAGTGACTGCGTAATAGCCAATGCTTCTGTAGACGGAGTTTTTGGGTAAAGCAAAGGCACAAGAGAAATGACTTGCTTGTATTTAACGTCTTGGGGGAGACGAAAGGTGCGAGAAACAAGAGGACAATTCTGTGAAAGATTTTCGCACGTTAAAAGTTTGGGAGAAATCGCACCAAGTAACCCTTGATGTTTATAAGGTCACCGCAGATTTTCCAAAAGACGAAAGATTTGGTTTAGTCAGCCAGCTACGGAGATGTGCGGCCTCGGTTCCATCAAATATCGCTGAGGGTTGTGGGCGGCGCGGTAACGGTGAGTTCCACAAATTCCTACAGATAGCGACTGGGTCGGCCAACGAGCTCGAGTATCAGATCCTTTTGGCAAGAGACCTGTCTTATTTGCAGACCACTGCATACCAAGAGTTGAACGGCAAAATCATTGAAGTGCAGAAAATGCTCGCTGGACTGATCGTGAAAGTGGATGCTGAGCGGTTCAAGAAATGAATTTGGTGAGGTCGCAAGTTCAGCAGTCACTCGATGCTCGGTGCTCGATGCTAAGTGCTGCTTGTTAACCCTTCGTCTCGTCCGCGAGCTTTTCTGAGATCTTCTCCGGGATCCTGCTCTTCACTTCTTCCGGCAGCTTCTCATGGATCCTGCGCGCCTGCTGTAACGCTACACCTGCGACCACGACGGGGACTGGGGTTGATACGGCAACGATGATCCAGACCATCGCGGAGAAAGCCGCTCCGCAAGCGGCAATGACTTCGAGCAAAATGGCGCGCGCGGGATTGAAGTGGCGGATGGCAAGCAAAGCGAGCAGAAAGATCGCGCCGGAGGCACTTGCAATCAAGATGAGCGCGAAATCGATGATGCGGTGCAACTTGCGTTTGCTGCGGCAGCGGGCGCAATCCTGGAAGTGGGCTTCGTAGTCTTCACGCATGCCAGGGGCGAGGCCGGAGATGTCGTACCGCCAGCCTGCGAGGATGTCGCCCACGACTTTGTCTGTACACACTGCCATCTGAAGTGTTAATTCAAGAACGCTTTTGAAGTCTCAATCTTGCAACCGCTAATGCCACCTGTTGACCGCGACCGGATGTGACCGGTTAGCCACGTATCGCGGCTTCAATCTTGGCTACGTCGATCTTCTGCATCGTCATCATCGCATCGAACACGCGCTTGCTCACTTCTCCGCCTTTCGACAGCCCTTCCATCAGGACACGCGGCGTGATCTGCCATGAAACGCCCCATTTGTCCTTACACCAACCACAGTCACTTATTTTGCCGCCATTGTCCACGATCGCATTCCAATAGCGGTCGGTCTCGGCCTGGTCTTCAGTGGAAATCTGGAATGAAAAAGCTTCGCTATGTTTGAACTGCGGCCCGCCATTCAACCCGAGACAAGGGATGCCGCAAACAGTGAATTCGACAGTGAGCACGTCACCCTTCTTGCCGCTGGGATAGTCCCCGGGCGCGTTATGCACGGCGGTGACCTTGCTGTCAGGAAATGTCTGCGCGTAGAAGCGCGCGGCCTCTTCGGCCTCGCGGTCATACCAGATGCAGATGGTGTTCTTGTTCATGCGGTCTCGTTATTCGATCCAAATAGAAGTGCGACCGAAAGCGATCAGCTTGGCCGAAATCCAGCTTCTACACTGCTTTATACGTCGATTATAGCGTTATTGTTTCCGTGGGAACGTCTTGCAGGGCCAGCTTCAAGACGTTGCTGGCCAGCAGGCTGCGGCGCGGTTCTAAGGCCTGTTCCGCGCAGACGCGGGCGAGCTCTGGGTGATTGTTGTTCTCTGAGAGGTGCGCGAGCATGACGAAGGCGGCGCCACCGTCGTAATCGTCGGTAAAGAACTTGGCGAGCGCGTCATTGGAGAGATGGCCAACGGCGGACATCACGCGCTGCTTCACGGACCAGGGATAAGGGCCGCCGCGCAGCATCTCCAGATCATGATTGGATTCGATCATGAGGCCGTCACAGGCGCGCAGGTAGTAGCGCACGTTCTCGGTCATGTGTCCGATATCAGTGCAGATGCCGATCTTCACGCCATCGATCTTGAAGGTGAAGCCGACGGGATCGACCGCATCGTGTGGAATGGTGAAGGGCATGACCTCGATGTCACCGATCTGGAAGCTGGAACCGGACTTGAAGAGTTCAAGCTGCTCGATACGCGCTTTGCTGCCGTTCTCAGTCTCTTGCTTGCGCCTGGGGCCGAGCGAGCGTGTCCACTTGCGCCAGGCATCGTGCGTAGCCCCGGTCATGTAAACAGGGATACGCAGCTTGCGCGCGAGGACGTTGAGCCCGCTGACGTGGTCAGAGTGCTCATGCGTGATGACGATGCCTTTGAGCGCCAACGGATCTTCGCCGGCTGCAGTCATGCGCTTGATGGTCTCGCGGCAGGAGAGGCCGGCATCGACGAGGATGGAGGTCTTCGACGAGGACAGCACGGTGCTGTTGCCGCGGCTGCCACTGGCGAGAACTGTCATGCGAACGGGCACAGTGGTTTGGCTCTCCTCAGGCGAAAGAATAGCGCAAGTGCCTGTGGATTAGTGAGGGAAATCGGAAAGGCGGCTCTCTGCTGTCGGCTTAAGGCGTCAGCCATCAGCCATCAGCCGTCAGCAGGTGATCAGTATTGATAAAACCCGCGGCCGGATTTCTTTCCCAGCCATCCCGCATCCACCATCTTGATCAACAGCGGGCAAGGCCGGTATTTGGGGTCGCCGAGGCCGTCGAGCATGACGCGCATGATATCGAGGCAGACATCGAGGCCGATGAAATCCGCCAGCGCCAGCGGGCCCATGGGATGCGCCATGCCGAGTTTGAAGACTTCGTCCACTGCTTGAGGAGTGGCGACGCCTTCCATCACTGCATAGATTGCTTCGTTGATGAGCGGCATGAGAACGCGGTTGCTGACGAAGCCGGGCGCGTCATTGACTTCGACGGGTGTCTTCTCCAGTTTCTCGGTGAGCGATTTCACGGCGGCGTACGTTTCGTCTGAAGTGGCGAGTCCGCGGATGATCTCCACCAGCTTCATCATGGGCACGGGATTGAAGAAGTGCATACCGATCACTTTGTCTGGCCGCTTGGTGAAGGCAGCAAGTCTGGTGATGGAAATGGACGATGTATTCGAACTGAGGATGACTTCAGGACGGCAGAGCTTGTCGAGGTCCTGAAAGATCTCTCGCTTGATCTCCAGCTTCTCGCTGGCGGCTTCGACGATGAAGTCGCATTTCGCGAGGATGGCGCGCTCGGTGACGGGAGAGATGGCTTTGATGGCAGCGTCGCGAGTCTGTTCTGTGATCTTTTGCTTGGAGAGCTCGCGCTCGAGGTTCTTCTTGATGGTCTCAAGGCCTCGAGTGAGGAAGGTATCTTGCACGTCTTGCAGATACACCTGGTATCCGGATTTGGCGAAGACGTGGGCAATGCCATTGCCCATGGTGCCTGCACCGATTACGCCGACTGATTTGATGGACATGAATGATTCCTTTGGATGGTGAACGGGAAAGTATAAATGAGGTAGGTTATCGGTTGTCGGTGTTCGGTTATCGGTAAAACCAAAAACCCACCACAAAGACTCAAAGGCACAAAGATTTCACAAAGAAATATTTGAAGAGTTCAAAACCAAAATTCAAGACCGAAGGAATCTAATACTCTTCTGCCTTCTTTGAGGCTTTGTGTCTTTGTGGTGGGTTTGGCTTTTCTTTAACAAAAAGGACGCGCAGTAGCGCGTCCTTTTGAGAAAGTGAAGAGCCTACTCCTGATACCCGAAGCTGGCTTTCACTCCGGCGACTTCTACTATGTCGCCTTCGTTCAGTTCTTTCTGTCCGGCGATGGGTTCGCCGTTGATCTTGACCTTGATCTTGGCTTCAGATGCGGCGATGAAGTACTTGTTGTCACGCTTGTTGATGAGCGCGGCCATGTTGGGGGCGAAGAAGCCTTTCAGCTTGATGGACGCCATGTCTGACTTGCCGATGACGCTCATCTTGCCGAGCACGTAGTTCTTGGCGTCGGTCTTGCCGTCAAGGATGGCTAGTGTGCCGGTACGTTCGCGTCCG
>JAICWB010000225.1 GCA_025935035.1 Terriglobales bacterium | reverse complement strand
TGGTTGATCAGATAAGTGTGCGAGAAGCTGATCTCGTGCTCGAACATCGTCGATTGGTATCCAGCATTCGCCAGCGTGATTCCGCCAATACCCTGGTTCACTTGATGCGACCACTCATAGGAATAGCCCATCCAGAACTGGTTGCCATTTCCGTAATCGTGGAAAGCCCGGAACGATCCGAAGAAATGCTTCTGCGGGGTAGGAACGGCCTCCTTTATCGGACCCGAAAGCGTCACTGCATTAACGATCGCCTGGTTTTGGGTGTCGTCATAGTCAGCGGAGGCCAGGAAGGTATTTTCCGGTGAGCGCCCCAGTGGTCCGGTAAGGTTTCCTTCGAAATAGCGCCGCTGCTCATCCGGCTTGGTCGCTGCATATGCTGGAGTCGCATCGAACAGTGAATTGCGGAATGAGACGTTCAGGTCGCCGTGCATCTTCGGTGTGCCATCTTTGGTGGTTATCTCCAGGCGCGCGCGTCCTGGCCTTGAAAATAGCGCGGAGTAAGGATTGTTATTGATCTTTACCGATTGCACCGCCGACGCGCTGACGCCCGGCCCGTTCGCTTCCACACCATTTACCACTAAGGACACGCCGCCGGTGCCGACCGCGCCCGGATCTAAAAAATCAGACATCATTGTGATGTAGTCCTGGTCAAGCACGGGCAGCGCAGCCATGGAGTCAGCATCGATCTGGGTTATGTTGGTGTTGCCTCCCGTATCGGTCGAGACCTCCACCCCTTCAGCGTTCACATTGATGCCTACGTCAGCCGTGGCGATCCGCATCGTGATCTGAAGCTCTTTACCCCGAGTGGTCGCGCTGACTTCCTGTTTTATCGATTGAAACCCGGTAAGTATGACCTGCAGCGTCATGCGTTCTCCACATGCGGGCAGCGAGAATCTGCCGACGCCGCTAGTTTGCGCGCTTGCGCAAACTTCGCCCGCAGAATCTTTCAAGGTTACTGCTGCCCCCGGGATGAGTGCCCCTGAGGCGTCTGTCACCTGCCCGGAGACCCGCTGTTGCTGAGCCCGCGACTGCGCAGACGCGCCCGGGCCTACCGCCACCACAATGAGCAAGATTGCCGCGACGAAAGGTAATGAATGCCGCAGAGACATTACTTGAAATCTTATGGAGAAAAAATGTGGTTGTCGAGAACGTCGGTTCCTTTACAGTACTGCCGTCTCGTGTATAGCGCGCCCCTCGGCAAACCGCTCCAGCGCAAAAGCCTGCGGATCAGAAATGATCTCAGAAGTTCCGCGCAGGATCAGGTCAGCCGTAAGCCTTCCCGTTGCCGGCGCGTGCATCACTCCGTGGCCGCTGAATCCGTTGGCGAAGAAAAATCCTTTCACGCCCGGCGCTGGCCCAATGATGGGATGATGATCCGGCGTCATCTCGTACAGTCCCGCCCATGCGCGTTTGGGATTCACCGGCACATGCTCGAAGCACGGAACGCGGTCCGCCGCGTGCACCAGAATCTTTTCAATAAAACTTGGCTCGAAGTTCAGCTTGTACCCGGGCGTCTCTTCCGCATCATTCCACGCCAACAAGAATCCGCGCCCCTCCGGACGGAAATGAAATCCCGTGGACATATCAATGATCATGGGCGCACTGTGCGGAAATTCATCGAACGGCTCCGTCGGCACTAGCATGCGGCGCAGCGGCTGAACCGGCAGCTCAACTCCCGCCATTGCGGCTATCCCCGCAGCCCAGGCTCCCGCAGCATTGACTACCACCGGCGATGAAATCTTTCCTTTTGTCGAATCAATCGCCGCCACAGCGCCCGCAGCATCGCGCTCAATACTCGTAACTTCGCAATCGCGCCACAACTTTGCGCCCAGTTCCGCGGCCTTCACCATGAATCCGTTCATCGCGCTGTAAGGGTCAACAAATCCATCCGTTGAACAAAAACTCCCGCCGATGATGTCTTCCCCACGCAGTTGCGGATACATCGCACGTATCTCATCGCCCGTCAGCAGCTTCGCAGTTTTCAGTCCGAGCGACACCTGCTTCGCATGATTTGTCCGCAAGTAATCCATATGTGCAGGCGTCGTTGCCATGAACAAATATCCCTGCGGACGATATCCCGCCGGATGCCCCATCACCTCATCAAACGCCGCGTAGAAGGGGATCGAATACAACGACATCTGTATGTTCACAGGCGTAGAAAACTGCGCGCGAACGCCGCCCATGCTTTTGCCTGTCGATCCTTTGCCCGTGTGCGTCTCGCGTTCCAGCACGATCACGTTGCGGCATCCCGCCGCCGTGAGGTGGTATGCAATGCTTGATCCCACGATCCCGCCGCCTATGATGACTACATCTGCCGTTGTCATTGCGTTCATTTGTAATCGGAAGAAACAGTTTTGTAAATCGCCGCACAAAATAAAACCGCAGCCCGAAGGCTGCGGTCTGTCGCATACACCTAAGCGAACTACTGCATCGAACTCCGCGCAGCTTCACGCGCAGCAACCACCTTGCGCGAGCCATCAGCGAGCGCCTTTGCTTTCGGAAGGAGATCAAGGGCCTGCGCGATCTCAGGATCAGCCGCTGTCTGTTGCTTCTGTCCTTCTTCCTGGCCGAACTGTCCGGTGAAAATCGCGCTCTTGATCTCGGTCTTCACCCAATCCATGTTGGCGTCGAGTTCAGGCTCTGTGTATTCCACCTTTTGGGCTTCGAGATATTTGCGGAATTCCTGCACCAGGGTGTCGTCCACGGCGAAGTCCGGCGAGACCTTCACATCTTTCTTGTCCAGGTACTGCGCACCAAAGTTGAAGAACGCCGCCTTCTGCAGCAAACGCGTTTGGAAGGCATTGAACTTCGGCGTCGCCAGGTTTTCGTCAGGAGTGATACCACCGCCACCGTACACCGTGCGGCCGCTGTCGGTAACCTTCACTTCTTTGTTCGTGTTATCGAACTTGCGTTCGGTGTAATAGTCGTAAAGTGACTTGCCTTCGTAGTCGCGTTGGATGAGACGTCCACTCGGCGTGTAGTAATGAGCAGTGGTCAGCAGCAATCCGGTGTTGTCAGACAGGTTGTAAACGGATTGCACCAAGCCCTTGCCAAAACTTATCTCGCCCGCGATGAGCGCGCGGTCGTGGTCTTGCAATGCGCCCGCAACGATCTCACTGGCAGAAGCCGTGCCGCGATTGATCAGTACAACGATCGGATAATCTTTCCCGCCATTGCCCTTCGTCGCCCGATACGCCTGCTCTGCAGAGGCTCGTCCGCGTTGCGAAACGATCACCGAGCCGGCCTTCAAGAACTTGTCAGCCACGCCGACTGCCGCGCTCAATAATCCGCCAGGATTCTGCCGAAGGTCCAGCACCAGGCCTTTCAGGTCGCCGAGTTCATCCAGCGCTTGCCCCACTTCCTCATCAGTGGTCTCGCCAAAGTTCGTGATGCGTATATAGCCGATGCCCGGCTTGATCAGGAAGTGCACGTCCACGCTATGCAGCGGAATCTCATCGCGCACAACATCGACCGTGAACGGATCGATGGAGTTGCCGCGCAGGATGCTCACACGCACAGTCGTGTTCCGCGGTCCTTTTACAAGCGCGACCACATCACTGGTCGACATATCATCCGTCGGCTTGCCATCCACCGCGGCAATAATGTCGCCCGCTCGCAGTCCCGCACGAAACGCCGGACTGCCGGCAAATGCGAATGCGATGAAAATCTTGTTGTCGCGCCGGCCGATCTGCATGCCTATGCCGTAATATTTGCCGCGCTGCTCTTCGCGCAGGCTGGCATACGCCTTCGGATCCAGGAAGTTCGAATGCGGGTCCAACACATGCAACATGCCCGGGATCGCCCCGTTGTAGATCGCCTTGTCCGGCGATACAGGGTCAGCATAGTTGTCCTCAACAATGCTGTACACCTGCGTGAAAGACTTCAGATTGTCAGGGATCTCTGTGCCGTATCCCCGGTCAGTGGAGGAGTGCTGCGCGAAAACGATGCCGGCGAAACCAGATGCGACTACAAAAAGGATGAAAAGCGCGAAAACGCGAGACGGGCTTTGCTTTGACATTAAACTTCCTGGTTAAAACTTCAACAACGATTCGTACTAGTTTGACTCAACTCGGCCCCAGTTGTCACCTTGGATTATTCCGCGTTTTCAATGGCCAAAGCCATGCCCATGCCGCCGCTCACGCACAGCGTCGCCACCCCGCGCTTGCCCTTTCTTTTCAACAACTCATGCAAAAGGGTTACGGTTATGCGCGCACCTGTACAACCGATCGGATGGCCTAAGGCGATGCTGCCGCCATTCACGTTGAGCTTTTCAGCGTCGATGCCCAGTTCGCGGTCGCAGGCGATCACCTGCGCGGCGAAAGCTTCATTGAGTTCGACCAGCGAAAAATCTTGAACACGCAAGCGATGTTTCTCTTCCATCTTGCGCAGCGCCGGCACCGGACCGATCCCCATGACCTTCGGATCGACACCAGCGGAAGTCACTGCGAGGATTCGCGCCAGCGGTTTGAGATTGTTCTTCTTCACGAAATTTTCACTGGCCAGAACCATTGCCGCTGCGCCATCGGTGATGCCGGAAGAATTTCCTGCGGTAATGCCGCCGGTCTTTGAGAACACGGGTTTCAACTTCGCCAGTTTTTCCGGCGTAGCTCCGAGAAAAGGGTGCTCATCGCGGTCCACTACCGTCGTCCCTTTTTTCGATTCAATGGTCACCGGCACCATCTCATCTTTAAAACGTCCCGCGTTGATAGCGCGCTCCACCCGTTGCTGCGAACTCAGCGCGAATGCATCCTGCTCTTCGCGGCTGATCTTGTACTGTTCGGCGAGTATCTCAGCCGTCTCGCCCATGATCATCTTCGCCAGAGGACAAAAGAATCCATCGCGATACATTCCATCCACGACTTCCTGATTGCCCATGCGGTATCCCCACCGCCCTTGGTCAAGCAAGTAGGGAACGCGCGACATCGACTCCGTCCCGCCCGTCAGCACGCA
>JAICWB010000020.1 GCA_025935035.1 Terriglobales bacterium | reverse complement strand
TGCTGCACTTCCGCTACGTCTGCCACCACAAGGGTCAGTGATGGGCCAGAGATCTTGCGGCCATCCGGCATCTCCAGAAAATCAGTAGACCGGCCTTCGATGGCAGAGAGCAGTGGCAGCGTCCGTCCGCATTCGCACTGCTGGGAAGCGCTCCACTGGCCTATGTCCTCGATCTCATAGCGGATCAGCGGCATGGAGCGATTCAGCATGTCAGTGATGAGAATCTTGCCGGAGGGGGCGGGAATGGCAGGATCGCGAAGAACTTCAACTAACAGTGCATCTGCATTCACGTGCAAGCCTTGATGTATTTCGCATTCGCTGGCGATCACGCTGACCTCACGGCATCCATAGCGGTTGAAGACTTTTCCTCTGAATGTACTTTCAAGGATTTCGCGCTGGCCGGGCAACAGCATCTCCGCCGTCGTGATGATGGATTCAAAAGCAATGTCATTCAGCCCGTGCTGCTTGGCGTATTCAGCAAACAGAACAGCCGCCTGCGTATAAGCGAGGAGAACATGCGGGCGTTTATTGCGAACCCTGGCGATGAAGGACGCCCAGTCAGATTCGGTGATCGACGATGTGTTCAGCTCGATGCCGCGATACAAAACGCGGTTCTTGAAATGATCCCATCTGGTGGGAGCGGCCGTCAGGTCAAGCCGCGCGCCCCACAGCAATGCAAACCAATCCCCGGGCAGATAATTCGCCCACGCGTCATGCCGGACAGTGCTGGCCATGCGCGAATCGAGCCGTTCTTTATCAACATAAAACTGCAGTGGCGCTCCGGTGGAACCGCCCGTCTGGTTGCGCACGCGGGAGCTTTCGGGAACATTATCTGCCTGCAGTCCAGCCATGTTGCGTTGAATGTCAGTCTTGGTTAGCGGCGGCAGCGCCTCAAGACAAGCCGGATCCTCGAAATCTTTGGGCTTAAGCCCTGCTTGCTCCATGCGCTGCTTGTAGAAAGAGCAATGAGCGTAGGCATGGTGCAGCAGCTCGCGGATGCGCTCGCGTTGCAAGTCAGCAAGTTGCTCTTTGGTGAAAAACTGCGAGCGCTGAAATTGTTCGAGATAACGCTTATAGGCGGGATGGTCCCGTCGGGCCCATAAGGGATAGATCACGTTTCGAACTAGAGTTGTCTCGAGACTGAAACCTGGCATCCCTGCTCCTGCGTTATCTTCTGTAACCAACTCTTAATTATGCTGCGCCAACTCGCTGGTGTTCAACGGCGCGAAGTTAAGACTTCCAATGCTCAGCAAACGCATCTTTGGTGGCGCCGAACTTGTATCGCTGTATCAGTTTCTCAAGTTTGCCATACGTCGAATCTAACCTCGTGTACTGTCTCATCTTGGATTTCAGCTTGACGTTGAGTCTGGGCTGGTCGGCGTCAATCTCCCAGGGATGCAAGTAGAACATCGCCGCGCGCTTCTCCTGCTCATTCACGCAGGAGAGTCCCCATGTGGAATAGCGAAGGGGAAAAATGCGGAAATAAGCGCCGCCGCCGACACAAAACGTCCGGCCGCCTAGTCGCGCCGTCGCGATGGGTATTTCCAGCAAGCCGGACTCGGAGTGCCTGTGCGGAATACGTGGTTTATCGGCATTGCTGTAAAAGTCGTGGGCTATGGGATTGATGCTGGAGTCATAAGTGAATCCCAATTCCGAGAGTATGCCGGGCGCCCACTCCGTGCCATGAATCAAAGAAAAACTTGGCGCACGATAGCCACTGACCGGAACATTGGCGGCGGATTCAATCGCATCTTTGGCGCGCTTGGTGTCTTCACGAAATTCTTCAGGCGTGAGACGAAAGACCGCCCGGTGCCAGTAGCTATGGCAAGCGACTTCGTGCCCGAGCTTTACCGCCTGAGAAACAAGGCTGGGAAATCTTTCCGCCACCCAGCCGAGAAAGAACATGGTCGCGGTGACGTTATGTTCCGCGAATAATTCGTAAAGACGCTCAGTATTGCGTTGAACGTGCGACGGCATCGTCGTCCACTGGTCGCGGTGGACGGCCTCGCTCATCGCTTCAGTGTGGAAATAATCTTCCACATCAATGGTCATCGCATTCAACATTGTTTGACTCAAACTCCTGAACGGGCGGCGGCTGCCGCGGGCAACGGCTTATAGCCGGAAAAACATCCCTTCCAAAAGCCTACGCCAAGGCCGATATGGACGGTGGCAAAGATTGCGGGCCCACCCCAGATGAATCTGAAACCGTGCCTTGCCGCAAGAATGAGCGAGGCCAAAACGACTGCGACTCCATAGAAGGCTAACGCGCCAAGGAATGCCCAGCGCGCGAACGACACGAATGGAGAGAGGATGGCGGTCAGGATCATCCACATCACGAATGCCGGGGGAACGAACTGGCTCAGGCTAATGGCATCCCGATGCTTGGCGATAAGACGAAAGCGGCCCTGTCCGTAACGCATCATCTGCTTGAACAAGCCCTTCAGGTCTGCGCGGGGGGCATAGTGAATGGTCAAGCGTGGACTGATGTATGACTTCATTCCACTTTGCCAAACGCGATGATTGAACTCTACGTCTTCCGCGGCATCAAAGGCTTCGTCATAGATGCCGATCTTTTCGAAGACCTCCCGTGCATAAATGGCACCGGAGCTAGTGGGATTGATGAACCGTTCGTTGTTCTGCGAAAAGATGCTGGAATCGAGACCGTGCCCGAGGATCGAGCCGCGGCATTTCGCGATCATGTCTTGAAAACTTGTGTTCGCAGGATCATCCAGTGGCTGCGGGCGGCACAAACAGACTGCGCCGGTCTCATGCATGATATCCGCCACGTTACGTAGCCAGCGATCGGTCCCAATGATGCAGTGTCCATCGACGAATGCGACGACGTCGCCGCGTCCGTTTACTATGCCGATATTACGGCCGGCGCTCGAAAGCCGCCGAGGGTTACTGATCAGGCGGACAGGAACGGTCGCAGTGCCCGCCGCGCGCTGTACGATCTCGCGTGTTTGATCGGTGGATTCGCCGTCTGCGACGATGATCTCGTATTTGTCTTTGGGATAATCCTGTGCAAGCAAGGCATCAAGCACCTTTTGAATGTGCTTTTCTTCATTACGCACCGGCATGGCTACGGTGATGAACGGCAGTGTGCCTGAAGGCTGAGCGTTCGTGGTTGAAGTGGTAACAAATGCGGGAAGCAATTTTGCGAACAGCGCACCGAGTTCTTCTCTCTGCTTGTCCGGAGAATATTCTGAGCGTATCCGTTGCTGTGCGGAGGATGCGTACCCCGCGGCCTCGGCAGGCGCATCAAGAAACCGGGTCAACGCGGTCGAGATGGCTTCGGTATCCGCTGCGCGAACAAGCACGATCGTAGGCGGCGCCCCGGCGAGTTCAGGTACGCCACCGACGGAGGTGGCGATCACTGGCACTCCGCAAGACATCGCTTCTAACACGACGTTCGGCATCTCCTCCATCAAGGAAGGGTTCACCAAAATATCTGCGCCAGGAAGCAATTCCTTGAAATCAGTCACATGCCCTGCAAGGACGATATTTGATTCTCCGGTGATGGAAGCTGCGAGCGCAGCTCTTTCCGGGCCGTCGCCAAAGATCATGAACCGGGTATCAAGATAACGGCTAGCGATCTGTCTTGCAGCATTTATAAAAAACTGTGTTCCCTTCTCCGGGCTGAGGCGCCCAGCGCATACAACAAGCCGGCAGTCGGCGGGCAATCCAAAGCGAGAGCGGATAGCACGGCGGGCGTCAGCAACAGCTTCCGCGGAGAGTTCACGGGTCTCAATGACATTCGTGACAACGTGGCGCTTATCGCGTGGAGCCGTAAGTTTTTCAGCCTGCGAATGAGACAGGGCGACGACAGCACTTGCGAAGGGCAGCATGGCGCGATCAAGACGTTCGTACATGCGGACCTTCCAATCCTGCGCGGTCCATCCGCGCAGAAAGCTGGCTGATGCAATGCCCTCAAGCTTAGCGGCGGTGATGCCGATCACGTCAGCTTTGTAACCATGAGTGCAGAGAAGTGAGATATTTTCCTTGCGGATGTAGTCGCGTAATTGAGCAAGCGCAGTTCGGCTGGCAGGCGAAAATGCGACCGTCTGGATGCGCGCTGAGTGGGCCGCATCGAGCAGGGCTTTGCCTTCGCGATCGTCCACAAAAGAACCGACGATCTGCTGAATGTTCTCACCAAAATCAAAAGACGCACAGCGCAGGATCTGGCGCTCTGGTCCGCCGACAAAAGGGCTGGCGCGCAAGTGAAGGATGCGCAAATGTCCGCTCATGCCCGCGCGCCTTTCTGCAACGACGCCGGCGAGCCTGCGCTTGCGGCTTGGAACCACGCGGCTTCGAGTTTGCGCGCGCATTCGTCCCAACTGTACTTGTCTTCCACGAGCTTGCGCCCTGATCGGCCTAGATTCTGGCGTTCCGCGGGAGAATGTACCAACCCAATGACTGCGGCAGCGAAGGCATGGGGGTCATCAGCCAAAATAAGCTGTTCATGGTTCGAGACGGAAAGCCCTTCCGCGCCCACCGACGTCGATACCATGGCTTTGGCCGCTGCCATGGCTTCCAATATCTTTAGCCGACTGCCACCACCCACACGAAGCGGCACAACGACGACCGCAGCCTTTTCCAGGTAAGGACGCACATCAGGCACTTCGCCCACAAAATTTGTATTGGGTATTGCCTCGCAATATTTACGCAGGTCAGCGGGAGGTTTGCGTCCGGCGATCGTCAGCCGCACCTTAGGTTCTTGCGTGACTATCAGCGGCAAGATCTCAGAAAGAAAATATTTCAGCCCGTCGATATTGGGGGCCCAATCGAGAGACGCCAAAAAAAGCAGCTCACGGTCGTCTTCTTTGGATGAGTCAGGATGATAGAAACCAAGGTCCACACCGTTGTCGACAACGCTGACGCGATCGACTCCCCACTTGCGGATGATATTGGCATCTTCCTGGCTGACCGTGGTCACCCATGATGCGTCGCGCAGCGCTTTGAGCTCAAATGTTTCCATCTTCTTCGCTTGTAAACCAAAGAAGAGCCCCGCGGCGGCTGACTCTGCATGCTCAGCGCGGCGAAACCAGATCTGCGATTCCACGTTGTGGCTTGCGATCAAAGTCGGCACGTTTCGCACGGACTCTAAGTAGCGGGCATAAGGCGTCCATTCGCATTGGATGAGATCGTAAGAATTTTTGGCTACCAACTCTCTCAACCGCTCTGCGAAGCGTTCCGTGTAGTGCTTAGTGACGGAATAAGGGTACGAAGAAAAAAGATTCACCGCGAGACGTGAGTAGAGAGCAGCGCCGCTGTGGTTGACGAACGGGTCCACGAATTCGACTTTTAGCTTCGGGGCTGTCCCGTTCGTAGCGGACGCTGTTCCGTAACAGAGCAAAGTCACGTCATGCCGTTCACTCAGTCGCCTCAGCAAATTCCCTGTTCGAATGGGCTTGCCGGAATCCGGCGGATAAGGAAAGTACTCATCGATCACCAAAACACGGAGTGGCCGGGACATTTCAGATCGAGTGGTCGGGTTTGACATGCGAGTCCAGCTAGAGAATCCAAATGCAAAAATCGTTAATAAAAGAACGGCCACCGAAACTCCGGTGACCGTTATTCCAGTGTCGAACCGGTTCCTAGTTCGGGAGAAACGCAGGCAGCTCTTCGCCCGCCAACCGGCCGAATTGCAGCCCAGTTTGCAATGCCTGTTGAGGATCGTCATCGCGACCGAGAGGGATCATCAAGCGCACAATAGCTCCATCTCTACGGCGTGTATGCAGCGCGTCCCAAACCAAGTAAAACTTGCCCCAATATTCATTGGCGATGATGCGACCGTTGGCCTGGTACCAATACAGAACAAGCGCGCGATCCGCACCGTTCTGGATGACGTAACGGTTGACTTCCACAGGGCGCCCTTCCGCATCATTTTTCATGACCACACGGTCGTTCACGATGGGGGTCCAGCCGGAGCCGGGCAAACAGTTCTTGGGTGAGTGCATGCTCTCGCCTGCCGCCTGCGTTTTGTAGTACGCAACAAAGAAATCAATGAACTTACCCGTGGAAGGCTCGCGATACTGCCGCAGCATGTAATCGTCCGCTTTGAGAACCCGGGCAACGTCATCACCCAGGCGCGCGCTGGATACCATGTTCCAGTCTCCCACTTGCTGCGGGAACTGATCCAAAGACTTACGCAGCGGTACCGGTGGCGCGGTGTTCAGGTACGCCTTGACGCTGACGGTCAGCACTAAAAATGCGATAACGACCAACAATCGAGTGTTCAATTTCATGCAGGCCTCTTGTCTTTTGCTGGAGCAAAGAATTTATGCAGGAGGGCGACTTCACCCAGCAGGACCACGAAGGCGAAAACAAACACCAGCCAGCCCGAGAAAGTATGGAAGAAGCCTTGCGCGGCTTTCTCGCCGAAATAGGTGGCTAATATCCCCGTGCCGCCGACGCGAAACGCATTGGCGACGATAGCAATGGGGATGGTGGTAAGAACGAATGCCACGCGGATGATCCACTTGAAGGGAAGGAAGTAAGCGAGCATCAGTCCCAAAGTTATCAGGCTCATCAAGGAACGGATGCCGCTGCAAGCTTCCGTCACGTTAAGCGTTTGCTGGGCAAGAACGAGCAGATTGCCTTCACGCAACACTGGTATCTGGCAAACGCGTAGGAACGATTCCGCCCAAGACGACGCGATCAACTGCAACGGCAGAGCGACAAGGTTAAAGATCAGCACCGGCAGCGGTATCGCCAGCTCGAGCAGGATCAACATGAACGCGGTCTCGCGCAGGTGCTCCCATCCGGCGAAGAACAAGATCAGCCCGGCAAGCAAAAGTACGAATGACGACCTCTGCAAGAAAAACTCCGCGCCCAGAAATCCCACCAGGTTGATAGCTTGTGAGGCGATGATCACCACTAAGCCGATCCAAGTGGGCTTCCGCTCAAGCGCGGCCAGCGACTTCCGCTTCTCATAAAGCAAATAGCCGATGGCGAACGGGATCAACAATCCGTGCGAGTAGTCGGGATTGGTCCACCACTCTTTTGCCAATTCCGCGAGCACCCGGCCATAGACCAGCAGCACGCCCACGATAAGGATGAGCCAAGCCGGGGATTTCACCATGTTCTTGAACGCGGAAAATGAATCCTCCCGCGCTGTGGTCACAGCTGCTGTGCTCATACCCCTAGCTCTCCCATCACTTTCTTCACGTCATCGCGGTTCTTCAGAGTCGCATCGAGTTTCAAAGCCTGGCTCATTTCCGCTTTTGCTTGCGGTTTCTTTCCTGTCTCAAGCAGCGCGGCAGCCAAGTGGAAGTGGTACTCGGCCTTCTGCGGCTGTTGCTTCACGGCTTCCTGCAGGAGCGGTAAGGCGCTGTCATAGAGCTTGCGGTTGTAATACACCCAGCCGAGCGTGTCAGAGACCGGCGCGGCTTGCGGCAGCGCAATCTTTGCCGTGCGCGCTAATTCCAGCGCTTTGTCCAGGTCAGGGTTTTTGTCAGACATGTACATCCATGCCAGGTTGTTAGCGGCGCCACCAGCGTTGGGAGCGATCTCCAAGGCTTTCTCATAGGCTTTTTTCGCAGCATCTTCGTGACCCGCTTGCTGGTTCAACATGCCGTAGAGGGTCCAGAGGCCGGCATCTTTTGGATTCGCCTTGGTGGCCGCATCGTACTCAGCAATAGCTTTATCCACTGTCTTTTCCTGCACGTAGACTTGGCCAAGCAATAGATGAATGGTGTAGTCCTGCGGCGAAACGGTCATGGCTTGCTTCAGAGCCTGCTCGGCTTCAGGAAACTTCTGGGCTTGCGCATACGCCTTTCCGAGCGCTTTATAAACAGCGCCACTCTTGTCAGTCTCTAGCTGTTTCTGGACGCGCGCGATCGCTTTATCCGGCTGCTTCTGCAGCATGTACAGCGTGGAAAGGCTATCCAGCGCTTCGTATTCCTTGGGATTCATCTGCAGAGCTTTCTCGAAATCCTTCTCTGCAACGTCATACTTCTTGTTCGCCATGGCCAACATGCCGAGGCGCAACGGACCTTGAGACGATTGCGGCGCGAGTTGCGCATACTTCTCAAATAGCTGCTGCGACTTAGCGTAGTTGTGCAGGTTGCCATAAGCGTTTGCTTGCAAGAACAGCGCGTAGACGTTATTCGGGTCTTTCGCTAGAACCTGTTCGCTATAACGCAAGGAAGCGTCCGACTGGTTCCTGCCGAGCATCATTTCTGCCAATGACAGGTAAGCGCGTGTGAAATTCGGGTCCACGGCAATGGCTTGTTCGTAACTGGATTGCGCCCGGTCCAGATTGCCGACCTCGGCGTACGCCATGCCTTGCATAAAGTAGATGAGCGGGGACTTTGGCTCAAACTTCTGCGCCACTTCCAGGTCTTCAAGGGCCTTCTGTCCTTGATTGCGCTGGATCATGATCTGCGCATGCAAGGTCAGCGCTTGGGGTTCTTTAGCGCGATCTTTCAAGACCGCGTTTACGATCTTTTCGCCTTCGTCGAGGTCTTTGGCCTGGATGGCGATGTCTGCCAACTGCAACCGGGCGGCGATGAAGTTGGGGTCATCTTTGGCGATCTGCTCGTCAATTTTCTTCGTCTCATCCGGCTTGCCTGTGGCCAGGTAAAAGTTAGCCAGCACGAAGCGCGATTGTGCCGAATTCTTTTGCGCAGTCACCAAGTCTTTGAATGCAGCTTCGGCTTCCGGAAGGCGTTTCTGGCGGAAATAGAATTCAGCGAGTGCCTGTTTAGCGGGCACCGCGCCGCCGCTCGCGTCCACGGCTGCCTTGAATTCTTTTTCTGCATCGTCAAACTGTTTTTGCGAGATGAAGAAAGAAGCCAGGGCCTTGTGGGCATCTACTGACTTGGAATCAGCTTTGACCGCAGCTTCAAACTGTTCCTTCTCGAGGTCGAGTTTCTGCTGGCTGGCGTAGAACACACCCAGGTTCAAGTGGGCGCTCACGGATTCGGGATGCTTCGCCAGCACATCTTGCAAGACCTTGATGCCTTGCGGGATGTCTTTCTTGCCGGCGTAGGCATTGGCCATGAGCAAGCTTGCGTCAACATTGTCAGGCTGGCTTTGCAAGATGTTGGTGGCAAGCTGGACGACATCGTTGTACTGCTGGGTCACCAGTAAGAAACGGCCGAGTGCAAGCTGGGCCGGCACATTGTTCTTGTTGAGGTCGGTAGATTTCTTGTAGGCAGCAAAAGCTTCGCGCAGTTGCGAGTTGTGAAAGTAGGCTTCTCCTAACTTGAAATAGAGGTCAGAAGAATTAGGGTCGATCTTGATGGCATTGCGGTACTGGATGCTGGCTTCATTGTACTTTTCCGCCTTCATCAGACTGTCGCCACTGGCAATGAACTTCGCCTTTTCCTTAGCGGGGTCTTTGTGGCAACCAGCCACAAACAGGGCCAGCAACAACGCAATGACGACGATGGCGCGATTTTTTCTTACATGCATACCGAGCTCCTACCTCTCCATTTTCAGGGGCGCTAGCGTCCACGCCCGAACAAGACGATTTTTATTGTCTGGAACAAGATCAAACAATCGAACGAAAGCGAAAAATTCTTGATGTAAAAAAGATCGTACTCAAGCTTTTGCTGCGCATCATCCACCGACGCGCCATAATGACACGAGACCTGTGCCCATCCAGTAATGCCAGGACGCACCGAGTGCCGCAGGTCGTAAAAAGGAACCTTTTCCTTCAACAGGTCAACAAAGAATGGGCGTTCAGGACGCGGCCCGACAAAGCTCATGTCCCCGTTGAGCACGTTAATGAACTGCGGCAGTTCATCGAGTCGCACCTTGCGTAGAAAGCGGCCGACGCGGGTGACGCGAGGGTCCACATCTTGTGCCCACACCGGGCCACTCTTCGATTCCGCATCCACGAACATCGAACGGAACTTTCGCACTTCAAAGAGTTTGCCGTTCAAGCCTACGCGGGTCTGCTTGTAGAGCACCGGCCCTTTTGAATCGAGCTTGATCGCGATGGCGACGATCGCCATAACCGGCAAGACGAAGATCAGGGAGAGTAGTCCTATCAGGAGTCCGAGAGAACGGCCGTAAATCTTCTGCAGCGTGGTCTGACGAAAACCGTCGGTAAAGATCAGAGCGCTGGGATGAATGCTATCAACGGGCACCTTGCCGGTTATCTTTTGATAGAGCGTGCTCGCTTCTTCGATCACCAATCCCGTCATGCGCCAACGCAAAAGCAGGTCAAGTGGAAGTTGCTGGCGGCGTTCCTTGAGCGCGACAATCAGACGGTCGGGCTTTGATTCTTCGAGAATGCGTTGCAATTCTTCCAGCGTGCCGAGTGAGTTCAGCCCGTTCAACGAGGAACCAGCAGTTGCCTTGTTCTCATCGACCACTCCGAGCAGATTCAAAGGCAGATCTGGCCGGCCTCGAAGCTCCCGCACTAACGCGTGCAGTGAATTACCGGAACCGACCAGCAAGATGCGCTCACCCGCGCCATAGGCACGGTTCAACCACTCGACGAAGATCCGCCACATCAAGATGCCGACGACAACGGCCAACAATGCCGTTTCGACGATGCCGGCGCCCAGGCGCAATTCAGGGAAGAAGTAGAACAAAGTAGCCAGTATCAACGCGGCGGCGCCCAGCGCCTGCATGACTCGAAGACATATCTCAAGTTTGGAACCGATATTCCGGAGATCGTATATATCAGCGTAGTACAGACAAAACTGGCAGATAACGGTGATCAAAAAAGCTTTACCGAACAGGTTCGGATAATCCGCCATCGAAAACCGCAGGCTCCCCATGTGATAGGAGATCCCTGCCCAGATACCCAGCAAGATCAGGAGGTTCTCCGTGACCAGGAGAATGAAGAGCCTGCCGGGAAAATATTGATTGAGTACCTTGATCATCTATTTCTTTTTCTTAGCCTGACTTCCGTAACGGGTGTAATAGCCGCCGTAATAAGCGGTCTTTCTGCCGACGTCAGCCCCATTAAGGATGCTGCCGATGAGTTTGCCTTTCAGGATGTCTGCTCCCTGGCGCGAAAGGTCGAATGACGTTTGTCCCGCCCGCACGACCATCACTGCCGCATCCACAAGAGGCGCAAGAACCTGCGCATCCACGATGGGAAACAGCGGAGGAGCATCCATCAAGACCAGGTCATAGCGTTGTTTCGCTTCGCGCAAGAACTCGACCATCTGCCGGCCGTGCAGCAGTTCGGCTGCGTCCTCTTCGACCTGCTGGGTGGGGACGAAGTCCAAGGAGTCATTCAACGTCCAGCAAACGTCATCAAAGCTTTCGCCGCCCTTCAGGAAATTATTCAGGCCTTTATCGGGCATCATGCCCAGGAACCGAGCTATCCCGGGACGTCGCAGATCGGCATCCACCAGCAGAACACGGACATTCTCGATCTGGCTGAGCGCGAATGCCAGATTTACTGACAATAATGTCTTGCCTTCAGCCGGCATGGCGCTGGTGATGAGCAGAGACTTGAACTGCTTATGCCGCATGGTCTCCCATATACGCGCGCGCAAGACGCGGCACTGCTCCATCGCAATCACATTCTGGTCTTCCACCGGCGGCGAGAGGAATGCGACCAAGCTTTCTAACGGGAACTTCAAGTTGAGTCTTCGGTGCGTTTTCGCGACGGAAGGAGCCGCAACAGTCTTATCCCGCAGCTCTTGCTCGAAAGTCGGCAGTTCGCGCTCCGCGAGTTCCTCATTCGGACCCGTTGGGACGCCTGCCGCTTTCTTTAGTGCTTGATAAAAGAAACCCATTACTCTCCTCGCTCAATGGCGCTGGTATATATCTTCTCGGCCTTCCAACCGTCTTCGGGCTGCTGCAGTTTTTCTACGAATCTCTTCAATGCCTCGGGCACCGCACCGGCGCGAATGTCATTGACGATCTCGCTCCATCCCGCCGTGGCACGCATCACGTCACGATGGATATTCTCAACCTCGTTCATCACCGCCGGGTTCTCTTTCAGCTCAAGATGGCGTGCGACCTTTTCAACGATATTGATGTCCACCTGGTTCGCGCTTCGCGCGAAAGCGGCAAGCAGGCAATTGTCAGCAATGGAATTGATCACGCGCGGCGTTCCGCCCGAGTACGCGAAAATCAATTCGACGGCATCCGGCTTGAACAGGTCTTGTTTGTGATATCCGGCGCGTTCCAGGCGGCTGTGAATGTAAGTCCAAGTCTCTTGCGCATTCAACGGATGCAGCCGGCATCGCACAACGATGCGCTGGCGTAAGGCGCGATACTCGTGGCTCTCAATCTTTTCTGACAGCTCCGGCTGGCCGGAAAGAACGATCTGAACAAGTTTTTGGCCCGCATCTTCGTAGTTAGAAAGCAACCGCAATTGTTCCAGGAATGGCTTAGCCAGCTCCTGGGCCTCATCCACCACGATCACTGGAATCCGGCCGCGGCGACTTTGTTGAAGCAGGAAGCGCTGCAACACATCTGCCATCTCCACGTTATTGCGCTTGAATCCATCCAGCCCAAAGCCGCGCAGGATGAGTTCAAAGAAATCTTCAGTGCCGCTGAGGATCGGGTTCAAGATCACGCTGGAAACAACGCGCGTGGAGCGCAGCATGTCCAACGTGGCTTTTACCAATGTAGTCTTGCCGGTACCCGCCTCGCCCAGCATCATCATGACGCCTTTGCGCTCGCGCACTCCGTAAAGCAGGTGCGCCATAGCGTCACAATGCGACTCGCTGTAATAAAGGAAACGCGGATCGGTGACGAGCGTGAACGGATTTTCTTTAAGACCGAATGATTCTAAGTACATATCAATTTGTCGCAGATGTTGCGATATCGAATGCCGCCCTGTGCATATACAAGTAAGCCATCACCACCATCAATAGGGTCAACGTAGCGCCGCTGAACATCAACGAACGCAAACGCGCGGATCTGCGCTGCTGCTTACTCTCAGCGTTGATGACGACCGGCATTGTGCCCAATAGCGGAACCGGCAGATAGAACTTGATGTCTTTGTCTGAGTGCATCGACTTGTCTTTAAATTCTTGCATTGCGGCCAAACCTCCGCCGACGGCGAGGCCCAACGCCAGACCGATCAGATTCAGTTGGATAAGATCGGGCTTATAGGGCTTCTGCGGCAGGCTCGCGGGATCGATCACGCGGAACTGCTCGCCTTGCGCCTGATGTTCGACGTCCGCCGCCATGCCGGCTGCATTTTGTTTCTGCAGCAAAGTTTGGTAGTTGTCCCGGGCAGCGTTGTAATCACGAGTGAGTTCCGCGTACTGCTGCTCGATGGCGGGAAGGATATCGACCTTGCTTTGCAAGTTGCGGATCCGGCTCTCCAGTTCGGTTTGACGAGCCTGGCGTGACTTGATCTCTTCGTTGGCCATTGCAATCTGGCTCTTCATCTGATCGTTCTGCGCGGCCTTTGGATCTAAGGAGGGGTCAGCTGCCGCCATCTGCTTCTGCTGTGCTTCAAGCGCCGCCACTTCCTTCTGCAAGCGGATCAAGTCAGGATGGTTGGGTTGGTACTTTTGCTGCGCCACGGACAGTTCCGCGCGTTTGCTGAGAAGCGTCTGCTGCAGATCCGTCTTCGCAGGAGCGGGCTTTTGTTTCTCCAGCGAATCTTGCATCGACTCGAGATAGGTCTTCTGCTGCTGCGCGCGATTCATGGCATCACTGTTGGCCTGCAACATCTGCTGCGCCTGCCCGATCATTTGCAGGTTCGCGGCCTGCTGTTCGGGCAATGCACCCATATAGTGTGTTTTGAACTGCTCGATCTTCTTTTCCTGGTCAGCCAAGTCCTGGCGGGCTTTGTCCAATTCTTGCCCGATGAATTGATGCGTGCCTTCCGCCTGCGCCTCTCGCAGCTTCAGGTTCTCAGCGATGAACAATGACCCCAGCTCGCGCGTGACATCCTGCGCCTGCTTGGCGGTAGTGGCGGTATAAGTGATCTTGAAACCGCCAAGGGTGCGGCGGTTGCTGTTGTCGCTCTTGTCTTCGATCACGTCGAGGGTGATGTCTTTCCGCATCAACTCGATCACATCTTCTTGCGAAAGTTTTGACTTGTCTTTGTACAAGCCGTATTGGTCAATGATCTTTTGCAGACGCGTACGGCTCAGGATCTCCTGGCTGATGCTCTGCAGGCGTTGGACCACATCTCCATTGATGGTGTTCTTCACGTAATCCGTGGGAACCTTTTGCGCATCCACGCCGATGGTGGTGGTGGATTTGTAATATCGCGGCAGATTAACGCTGATCGCCGCCATGATAGAGGCGACGAGCAAAGCGGGAAGGATGATCCACCACTTGCGGCGAACCAGCATCTGCAGGTAATCAATGATCTCAGGAGGTCGTCTTTGCATTTTTGTTTAGCCTTAACGCGATGTGAGCCATTGGAACGTGTAATGCACGCCCACTCGATAAACGTTTCTGTCAAAATCCTGAATGCCGGGCAAAGTCTGATCCACGGTCTGGTTCATGTAGGAGTAACCCGCCGTAAAGTCCAGATCAGGACGGAACTGATAGCCGACCTCTCCGCTGGCGGAATAACTCATATTGTTTGACGGCAGCGAAGCAAGTTGGCTTTGCGAGCGCGAATATCCAAAGCTGCCGTCGGTGTGCCACTTGCGACCGAATCTCCGCATGAAGGAGATCGCTGCGCCGTCGGTCGCCAAACTTCCTTGGGTCAATCCCAGTTGCGAACCGTGGCTGAACGTAATGCCGATATTCTGCCGTTCGCTACCCTTTGAGAAAGAGAAGTCAGCGGCATAGCCGGTCCCTTGCGTCTTCGGCAAACCGCTAAAAGGGTTCGCCTGTCCTTCTTGGCGGCTTGGCCCAGCGCCGGCTGAGATTTGAAAACCGTGTCCGAAGGATTGGCTGTAGCGAAGCTTTGCGTATTGATAGAACGAATGAGAACTCGGATTCAGGAACCCGAAATAAGAGTTCCCGAGCTCAAGTCCGATCTTATGTCTGGGAATGAACTCATTGTCCCACCGAATTGTTCCCGTGCCCGAGAAGCTGTTTTGCGAGAACTGAGTTGAGAGCGGAACCCCGTTCGCGGGTGTGAACTTCACAGTCGACGCCTGCAGATTGATTGAAACTGTGTCGCGCGCAGAGAACCGGTGCGTGAGGCCGAGACCCGTGTCTGCATTCAGGATGGTGGTATTGCTCTGCAAAGCCGAAGGATCGAAAACCGGCAAAACCAGCGGGCCAAAGCTCAATAGCTGCACTGGCGACCCGGTGTAACCCGGAGCGCGGTCGCCATCAAGCGTCCACGTGAGGTCGGTGCGACCTGAAAAGCTGTAGTCCATCTGGCCTGCGAGACGGCTGCTGAGGGCATCACGATCGGAATATTTCTTGTAAACCACATAATCCGGGTAATAGTGGACCTGCATGCGCAAATGTTTCTTTTGCACGGCGGCAGTGAATCTCGCAGAGATGCGGCTCACGTTGTCACTCAGCCGGACTTGTGACGAATCAAAAACATTGTCGTCATATTCCTGGCCGTAGCTGAACTCGCTGGTGAAAGTCCAGTGTCCTGCAAAAGGCTGGCCGAAGAAAGTACGCGGAGAAGCTTCCCGCTCGGACTTCTGACTATCGGCAGACAGCTGAGTGTCCGCCGATGGGGTCGAGTCTTGCGCCCAAAGGCAACCGCTGCAGAACACTGCCATACAAACCAGCCCAAATTGTTTGCCGATCTTCATCTGATTCACTTTCGCACTTGCTACGGGACGATTACGGTATCCCGCGATTCCAACTCTACGTTCTTATCGTTGCCCTTAATGACGTTGTTGTAGTTGACAGGGATCTTCGAGTTGCTGCCGTCCTTGGCGCGACGCAAGATGTACATCTTTTTCGGCTTGGCAAAATCGCGGAAGCCGCCTGCCATGGCGACAGCGTCCAATATGGTCATAGGCTTGGTCAGCGGAAATACGCCCGGCTTCTGGACTTCACCCAGCACATTGAACTTCTGGCTCTTGATGTCCTGCACAATGACGGTGACGTCCGGATTCTTGATGAGTTCCGATAGCTTCTTGCTCAACTCCATCTGCAACTGCTTCGGCGTTTTGCCTTCTGCCACGACTTCGCCGATCAGCGGCAGTGAGATCTTGCCGTCAGGACGCACACCCATGGCGCGTGACATCTCGGGCTCGTGCCAAACATTCACGGCGATGACGTCCTCGATGCCGATCACATAATCAGGATCGTTCTCTTGCGTTCCCTTGGCGGCAGATGGAGTCTGCGCATCATCTGCTTTCGGCTGATTCGCCTGCGGAGCCGCACTCCCAGTCTGCTGCGAGGCGGTCTGTGCCGCGCCGGCGGCAGCAACCGACAACATCAGTACCGCAACAAAAAACTTAGATCTCATTCGCACCCTCCATTTCGGCTGAGTAGCCCAAATCATCGCCATCAAAGTCATCATCGTCGCCGGTCTGCAAACCTGCCTCTTTCAGCTTGTAAAGCAACGCGCGATAACTGATATTGAGCGCCTTGGCTGCCTTCTTGCGGTTCCACTGATGCGTCTGCAACACTTTCAAAATGATATTTCTTTCTATCTTGCGCACGGCCTGGCGCGTGACTTCCTTAAGGAAGATCGAACCGTTGACGGGAATGTCAAAATCAAAACCATCTGAGTCAGTCTCCGCTTCTTTGACGAACGCCGTGGCGAAGACGTCCGGTGAACCGAGGATGACGTAACGCTTCATCAGGTTCTCAAGTTCACGGATGTTACCCGGCCAGTGGTACGACTGTAGTTTCTGCACCAATTGCGAAGACAGCGGCGGAACGTTGCGTCCGAACGACTCGTTGTAGATGCGCAGGAAATAATCCGCTAGCTCCGGAATGTCGCCTTTGCGTTCACGTAGCGGCGGTAAAGTGATGCTGACCACGTTGATACGGTAGAAGAGGTCCTGGCGGAATGTGCCGGCTGCGATCTCTTGCTCAAGTGAGCGATTGGTGGCGCACACCACACGGGCCTCCAGGCGCTTATCTTCCTGCGAACCGATGCGGCAGAACTGGCCGTCTTGTAGGACCTGTAGCAGCTTGGCTTGCAAGTCCATGTCGAGCTCACCGATCTCATCAAGAAACAGCGTACCGCGGCTGGCCATTTCTACTCGGCCGGCTTTCGCGCCGTAAGCGCCGGTGAATGCTCCACGCTCGTATCCGAATAATTCGCTCTCGATGAGCGTCCCGGGGATCGCAGGGCAGTTGACTTTCACAAATGGCCCTGCCGCCCACGGAGAAAGCTGGTGGATGAGCCGCGTGATGATCTCTTTGCCCGTCCCGCTTTCGCCTTCGATAAGGATCGGGACATTCGCCACAGCCACCTTTTCCAGTTTTTGCTGGACAGTGGTCATGTTCGCCGTGCGGCCGAAGATCACGACCTCAGGCGGAAGTGAATACTTGCCGTTCGCGGAAAAATTGGTTGGAGAGATTGCAGTTGACATACGTCCACCCGCTTAAAGTGAAAAAAATCTGCGATTCAAGACAATACATTGCATTTAAGACGCCAAATTTTTCATTTATGCAATGATTGAAATGAAGCGCCGCGGACCGGGAGAGGAGTTATTTATAACTCACTAAGTGGTCAAAATGCAAGGAGTTACAAGGCGGGCGGTATCGAGTTGGGCAACTCGAAGTCGAGGGTTAGTCAAGAAGTACTACTCGCAGAAAGTGTGCAACTTATTTCACATAGAGGAAGCACTTTTCCGCCGAGCCGCTGGTTTTGCGACTTTGGTGCCCACACTCATGGGGCGATGGAACTTTAGCCCCAACAGGTGACAATCGTCGCCTTTGCTTACCCTAACCAGCTTCGCACGGAAGTTTTGCTTCTGCGAAGTTTCTTTGGAAAGGGGCACAGGAGTGCATGGTATCTCGAGCATAATGCGAGATCCAGGCGGCAAATGCCGCTGAATGGCTAACAATGCTCCGCCTACGCTAATGTCTAACGCAGTTGCGAACTCTATGAACTGTTTACCATTTGGCTCTATCCCACGCACAAACACCGGGATGGCCAAGGGCAGTCGTTCCCAACGACGACGATCCTTGCCGCTCTTAATCGGTTTCATCCGGGGAATTACTATGCATATCACTAGCCAATTGGGGAGAAATCATAGCTGTTGAAAAATAAGGACTTGTTTTCGTTAAGTACCTCATTTTCAACCGCATCGGAACGCCTAAGTGAATCGAATTGCAACTATATGAAATATTGTTGTCACTTACTAGGAGTGCCCTATCTTCAATACTTGATGGGTTTCACCTAGATTTTTGCGTTACCAAGTAGTAAAAAATGCTAAATCTGCTTAGTTAACAAGCTTCCCCTTAGTCTTTCAGCGCAAATGGCGAACACAACAAGCTGATTGCTTTGCGGTCACTCTCTGACAATGCTATATTTTAGCTTCCTCTCCCCGTAATCTCTTGGAAAACGCGACATGGCAGAACCAAGCTCGGCCAAAACCGTCCGAAAGGCCCATCAGGATTCAGCAGTTCCCCCCGTAAACGAGGGTCCAACCCCAGCGGTGGACGATTTGGAATGCGACCTGGACGAGCTTTCCGCGGATGAGATCAAAGATATCTGTGAGCGCCTTCGTGAGGAATCGCGGCGCAGGACTGTGGCACTTGCTTCGGCTGTCCACGAGCTGAAAACGCCTCTCGCGGTGATGGAAGGCTACATGGAATTGTTGTACAGCGAGAAGGCGGGCGCGCTCAACGACAAACAGCGCCGCATTCTCGAAGACATGCAGGCGAATGAGAAGCGGCTCAAGCGTTTTATCGCAGACTTCCTCACCTTCAGCGCGATCGAGACCAAGAACCTAAACATGACTTTTGAGGTAGGCGATCTCAATGACTGCCTCTCAGAAGTGTGCGCTTTGTGGATGCCGCGCTTTGAGCAAAAAGGTGTAGCGCTCTACTTTTCGCCTGAGCACGCGCTCCCGCAGTTCCCTTTCGACCACCTGAAGATCCAGCACGTAGTCTCGAACCTGATCCACAATGCGTGGAAGTTCACGCCGCCGCGTGGCACGGTGTGGGTCTCCGCGGAACGTTATTTCTGGGAGCGACGCTTGCGTGAGGAACCCACAAAGAACGAGAAACGCCGCATCGAGAACCGCAAGCTGCCGATAGCCGCACGCGTGATCGTCTCTGATACCGGTCCGGGCATCGAACCCGAATTCCATCAGGAGATATTCAACGACTTCCGCCGGCTGACCAGTTCCGGGAACGCACCTGACAGTATCGGACTGGGATTGTCGATCGCGCGCCGTCTGCTGAATGCCCATGGCGGGAAAATATGGGTGGAAAGTAAACCCGGTACGGGCAGTAAATTCCTTTTCCTGATTCCCATACCTAAGGCATAATCAATCTTCCCAACTCATGGCCAAACAAAACACAATCCTGGTAGTGGATGACGAATCCAGCATGCTTCGATACATGGAGACGCTGCTTGAGTTGGAATCTTTCCGCGTTGAGACGGCGGTGAATGGCCTCGAAGCGGTGAAACGAATCGAACGCGGACCGCTTCCCGACCTCGTCTTCATGGACCTGCTCATGCCTGAGATGGATGGCCTGCAGGCCTTGGAGCGAATCCACAAGAAAAAGCCCGAAGTGAAAGTGGTTATGCTCTCCTGCGTGAGCGACACCGCGAAGGTCGTACAGGCGATGCGCCTGGGCGCGCAGGACTACCTGACCAAGCCGTTCGAAAAGCATGAGCTCGACAAAGTATTGGAACGGTGCCTTGGCACCGATCAAGCCAACGTGGAACCCGTGTGCGAAGTAGAAGAGCTCGACGGCGGTGGCTTCTTCCTGGCGGCAACAGTAGCGATGAAGAAGATCCACAACGAAGTGGGCTTGGTGGCCAATGTCGATATCCCAGTGTTGATCCTGGGCGAGAGTGGCACGGGCAAAGAGATCGTTGCCCGCTTGATCCATCAGCGTTCCGCCCGGAAGACACGGCCTTTCATGAAAGTAAATTGCGCGGCGCTGCCGGCGGAGCTGCTGGAGAGCGAACTCTTCGGCTACGAGGCCGGCGCTTTCACCGGCGCGAACAAAGCCAAACCTGGAAAATTTGAACTGTGCAACAAAGGGACCTTGCTGCTGGATGAGATCGGCGAGATGCCGCCGCATCTGCAAGCGAAGCTTTTGCATGTCTTGCAAGATGGCGAGTTCTCACGCCTGGGAAGCCGTGCCAGCGTGAGGGTTGACGTTCGAGTATTAGCAGCCACTAACATCGACGTGCAGCAGTCGATCGCGAACAAGACTTTCCGCGAAGATCTCTATTACCGCTTGAACGCATTCACGTTAAACATTCCGCCATTGCGCGAACGCAAGGCGGAGATACCTCAGCTACTCAGGCACATGGTTGCGCGTATGGCGGAGGATTATGGACGCACGCCGCTGTCGTTGTCACCCCGGTTCATCGACGCATGCATGAATGCACCATGGCCAGGCAATGTGCGCGAACTTGGCAATTTCTTGAAGCGTTTTCTCATACTTGGCGATGAGAGTGTCGCTATCAAAGAACTGGCTGCACAGACGGCGTCCGCCGAGGCCGAAGCTGCTCAAGCCGCGGTGCCCGCGAACGGCGACCTCAAAGGCATGGTGCGCAATGTGAAAGATGACGCTGAGATCCAGGCGATCACGCGTGCGCTCATGCAGACTAATTGGAACCGCAAGAAAGCGGCGGAGATCCTCAATATCAGCTACAAGGCGATGCTGTATAAAGTGCGGCAGTATGGCATCAAGCCTCCGCGCAATCGTTCGCTACACTTCGTAGATAAAGACTAAACTTGGGCCACTCCCCGAGCCCTTAGGCAAAATCAAAATGGCTAAATATTTAGTGACAGGCGTTGCAGGGTTCATTGGATCCTCGTT